>JBGSVG010000252.1:0-6324 GCA_041753095.1 Sphingorhabdus sp.
TCGATACCAGGGCATTCGCGTCAGAAGAAGTGCTGGCAGCGGATATGACCGAAGGAACGGTCACGAGCACCGGACGCGATCTCGATATTGCAATGTCAGGTGACACGATGCTTTCAGTTCAGGCTGAGGATGGCGAGATTGCCTATACAAGGCGCGGCGACCTGGTGCTGTCGGCGAGCGGCTTGCTCACGACTGGCGATGGTCGTCCGGTGCAAGGCAGCCAAGGGCCGATCACTCTGCCTCCAACAGATTCCGTCAGCATCGACGAGCAAGGACGCGTCTGGATTGTGCCTCGAGGCGGCGATGCAAGCCAGCCGCAAGAAATCGACCGCTTACAACTGGTCGGCCCCGCCGGATCAGACGTAGTCAAAGGCACCGACGGGCTATTCCGCGTTCGCGGCGGAGGCGTTCTCCCCGACGACCCTGACGCACGCGTTACCACCCGCGCTCTCGAAAGTTCCAACGTCAGCGCGACCGAGGCTTTGGTCGAGATGATCGAAGCCAGCCGATCGTGGGACACTCAACTCAAACTGCTCGGCGACGCGCGCGATATGGACGCAAGCACTGCCGACCTCATGTCACTCCCTCAATAAGGAAACAGACCCATGTCCAACGGAGCCCTCCACGTCGCGCGCACCGGGCTTGATGCTCAGAATATGCGAATGCAGGTGATCGCCAACAACCTTGCCAACGTCAACACGACCGGCTTCAAGCGCGACCGGGCGAGTTTTGAAACTCTGGCCTATCAGGCAATGACGATCGCCGGGTCAGCGTCATCGGCGGAAAACAAATATGCCATCGGCACCAATTTGGGTACCGGCGTTCAGATCAACGGCACCGCAAGGATCGACACCCAAGGCACGCTGACCACCACAGGTAACAGCCTAGACCTTGCTATCGAGGGCGCTGGTTATTTTCAGGTGCAGATGCCCGATGGCCGAACCGGATACACCCGCGCTGGCGATTTCAACCTGTCAGCGGAAGGCACGTTGGTCACATCCGACGGTATGCCAGTGCAGCCACAAATCCAGATTCCCGAAGGCGCGACGGCGGTGTCGATTGCCAATGACGGCACGGTGTCCGTGCAGGTCGCCGGACAATCCGACCTCACCGAACTTGGCCGCATCGAAATCGCCCGCTTCACCAACTCGGCCGGACTTCAATCGATTGGCAGTAACCTGTTACTCGAAACCCCCGCTTCTGGCGCACCGCAAGTTGGCGGGGCTGGCGAAGAGGGGCGCGGCGCTCTGCGATCTGGCGCGCTCGAGGCCAGCAACATCAATGTTGTCGAAGAACTGGTCGACATGATCGAAACCCAGCGTGCCTATGAGGTGAACAGCAAGATGATCCAGGCCACCGATGAAATGATGCGCAATGCCACGCAGAATTTGTAAGCTGGTTGCGCTTCTGGCCGTCACGTTGCCGATGGCTGCGGAGGCCAAGAAGGAAAAGACAGCGCCCATCGTATATAGCCCAACCGCGCCGCAAGCGCCGGTTGCGCAACCCCCGACCGGCTCGATCTTTCAGGCCGAGAGCTACACCCCACTCACCTCAGGCGCGCGGGCTGGTCGATTGGGCGATATTCTTACCATCGTCCTCGCCGAACGCATGTCGGCAAGCAAAAGCAGCAGCGCCACGACGGGGCGCAATGGCAGCGTCGGCCTTACCCCGCCCGCGACAGGCCCGCTTAGCCTGTTTAACCCAAGCGATATAAACATGGGCGGCGATCAGTCGTTTAAAGGGAAGGGCGAAGCTGCCCAATCGAACGCGTTAACCGGAGAATTGAGTGTGACCGTTGCCGCTGTCTATCCCAATGGCACGATGCTGGTGCGGGGCGAAAAGCTCGTCACACTCAATCGTGGCGACGAGAATGTGCAGTTTTCCGGGCTCGTCCGCACCGCCGATATCGGTACCGACAACCGGGTGCCATCAACGCGCGTTGCCGACGCCCGCATCCGCTATACCGGCAAAGGCGAAATCGCGCGCGGTAGCCAGCAGGGTTGGCTGCAACGTTTCTTTTCACGGATAAGTCCTTTCTGATGCGGCCGCTGCTCATTCTTCTCGCGCTCTTGTTCGCGCCAGCACTCCATGCCGAACGCATCAAGGACATGGGCCAGTTCCAAGGCTTACGCGCCAACCAGCTCACGGGATATGGCGTCGTAGTTGGGCTCGCGGGAACCGGTGACGACAGTCTCGATTACGCCACTCAAGGCGTGAAAGGCGCGGTTTCGCGCTTTGGCATCAACCTGCCAGTCGGCATCAACCCGGCGCTCAAGAACGCCGCCGCCGTAGTCATCACCGCCGAACTGCCGCCATTTGCCAAACCCGGCCAGCGCCTTGACGTCACCGTGTCAGCCATTGGCAAGGCTAAATCCTTGCGCGGCGGAACGCTCATCATGGCGCCGTTGCTGGGTGCGGACGGACAAATTTATGCGATGGCGCAAGGCAATCTCGTCGTTGGTGGCCTCGGCGTCGATGCCGCCGATGGGTCAAAACTATCGGTCAACATCCCGTCGGCTGGCCGCATCGGTGGCGGCGCAACGGTTGAACGGAGTGTCGATACCGGCTTTGCCAGTTCAGAAAGCCTGACCTTCAATCTGGCGCAACAGGATATCAGTAACGCAGGCCTCGTTGCCGATGCCATCAACCTGCAATTGGGCGCTGGCACTGCGCAAGCGGTCGATGGCGCATCTATTCGCATTATTGCTCGGACGGGCGGCGAAAACCGTATCCGCATGATGGGTCTGATCGAAAATATCGAAATCAAGAAAGCCCAACCCCCAGCCCGCGTCATCGTCAACGCCCGCACCGGCACTGTTGTTATCAACGGTGCGGTGCGGGTCGGACCTGCTGCGGTCAGTCATGGCAAGCTGACGGTCAAAGTCGACGAGAACCCGGTTGTGGTTCAGCCTGAGCCGTTCAGCAGAGGTGAAACAGCGGTGCAGCCTTCGAGCGACATCGCAATCGAAGAGCGCCGCAACCCCGCCTTCCTGTGGGACAAGGGCGCGTCGTTGTCGGACATCGTCAAAGCCATCAACAAACTGAACGTTTCGCCGGGAGATTTGGTCGCGATATTGGAGGCGCTATCGCAGGCAGGCGCATTGAGCGGCGAGTTGGTGGTGATATGATGAAGGTCCAATCCTCACTCGCAATATCTGCACCTAAAGGCGATCCTGAATTGCGCAAAGCAGCCGAAGCATTCGAAGCGATTATCCTGCGTCAAATGATGGCCAGCATGCGCGATGCAAAGCTCGGCGACGAAATATTTGGCTCCAGCGCAACCGACAATTTCCGCGAAATGGCAGATGCAAGGCTTGCCGATAGCATGGCTGGAATGCGCCAGTTCGGTATCGCCGATCTGGTCGAAAAACAACTGGCGCAGAAGAAATGAGCGACCTTCTTGCTATCGGCGCATCCGGCATCAAGGCCTATAGCCGCGCCTTGTCGGTCGTTGGCGACAATATCGCCAACGCGCAGACCGACGGCTATGTCCGGCGCACTGTCCGGCTAGAGGAAGCGCCGGCAGCAGGAGAGATCGTCCTGTCGCGCAACAGTATACTCCCCGGTGGCGTGCTCGCGGCGGGCGTGGAGCGGGCGGTCGATCAATGGCTGTCCGACGATGCCCGCACCGCAGGCGGCGAGGCCGCGCGGCAGTCGGCAAGACTGGACTGGATTTCAGCGACTGAGCGAGCGCTAGACGATGGCGTGGACGGAATTGGTACCAGCGGGACGGCACTTTTTACCGCTGCCGACCAGCTCGCCTCGACCCCGCGCGACGATACGCTCCGCCGCCAGTTTCTGTCCGCCGTCGATCAAGCTGCGACGGCCTTCCGTCGAACCGCAACTTCGCTGGCTTCGGCGGCGGGCGGGGTTACGACCGAAGCACAAGGCGCGGTGGGGCAGCTTAATACCGACCTGGCGGCGTTATCCCGCGTCAACGACGGCCTCCGCCGCGCGCGAGCGGGATCGAGCAACGAAGCTACCCTGATGGACGAACGCGACCGACTGGTTGGCAATATCGCTGGCGCTACCGATGTTGCGGTCAGCTATGACGCAAGCGGCGCAGCGATTGTCCGGACACCGACCGGTGATGCGCTGGTCGATGGACCAATCACTGCCTCTGTAACGCTAGCGGTTGCCGCCAACGGTCAAATTTCATTCGGCATCGCACCGGGAACGCCGCTGGTTCTTGCATCAGGAACGCTTGCAGGCCTGACCGATGCTTCGGCGCATATTTCCGCTCAGCGCACGGCACTCGATACACTCGCGGCGCAGCTCACGGCAGATCTCAACAGCGCGCATCAGGCAGGCTTCGATGCCAATGGCAATCCCGGGGCGGCACTGCTGAATTTCAATGGCGGCGCGGCAGCGATGATGGCGGTGGCTTTGGTCCCGGCTGACGTCGCTGCTGCTGACGCCTCAGCCAGTAACGGCAATATGCTCACGTTGAACGGCTTGCGCGGAGCGGGCGGCATTGAACAAAATGTCGCGGCGATGATCGCTGCGCAGGCGCAAACAACCGCCGCCGTTCGTGGGCAAGAGGCCGCCGCGAGCACGCGCCGCGATGGCGCTTTTGCCGCACGCGATGCGATTGGCGCAGTCGATCTGGACCGCGAGGCCGCCGAGCTGCTCCGCTTTCAGCAGGCCTATGAGGCAGCGGCGCGCACCATTCAGGTCGCGCGCGAAACCATGCAGACCATGCTCAACATCTTTTAAAAGGCGCTCGCGATGATCAACGCAACCGGCAACCGGATGACCCAGGAAATCGCGCGACAATCGCGGATGGCGTCGAACATCGCGGCAAAGCAGGCTCATGTGTCGACGGGCAAGCGCCTGCAACGCGCGTCGGACGATCCCGTTGCCACGGCGCGGCTCGCCAATCTGAAACGCACGCAGGCAAACGACGTGGCGCGGGCGTCAAACATCAATCTTGGCATTACGCTGACAGCGCAGGCGGACGGGCAAATGCGGACAATGTCCGACCTGCTGGCGCGCACGAAAGAGCTGGCCATAGCAGGGGCAAGCGCCAGTCTGTCGCCAGCCGACCGGATCAGCATTGCTGCCGAAATCAATGTCATGGCAGATGAAATCGATGCCATGGCACTTGCCAAATCGCCGACCGGTCAGCCGCTTTTCGGGGTTAGCGGCAACCTTTCCATCAGATTTGATGACGATATTATATTCGCGCCGGTACCGACGCGGGCCGAGGTTTTTGAAACCGGCGGCATCGCAATCAGCCAAATCATGCGCGACACGGCTTCGGCAATTGCTTCGAACGATACTGTTCAAATCAATGCAGGGCTGACTTCAGTCGAAAATGCGAACAACCATGCCGCCGACACCACCGCAAAAATTGGCCTCAACGCCGCGCGGCTTGACCGCCTACAGGAAACCCGCGAACTGCGTGCGATTAGCGTCAGCGAAGAGCGCTCAAAGCTTGAAGATACCGACCTCAGCTCGGCCATTGCCGAACTGAACGGAATGACACTGACGCTTGAAGCCGCGCAGGCCGCATTTGCACGCATCAACCGCCGGACATTAATGGATTTTTTGAGCTAACAGCTCTCAATTTTCAATCGGAACTGCCGTTTACCATCTTTGTGAGGCGCAAATCGCGCCAGCACCAAAGGGGCCAGATTTTTCATGTTCGCCATTATCGGTATCATCGTCCTGCTCGTCATGGTCTTCGGCGGCTTTGCGCTTACTGGCGGCAATCTCGGCCCCGTGATGCACGCGCTGCCGCACGAGATGCTGATTATCGGCGGTGCCTGCATGGGCGCGTTGATTATCGGCAATTCGGGCAAGGAGTTGAAAGCCCTGGGCGGTGGGCTCGGCAAAGTTTTCAAAGGGCCAAAATATAATAAACAGGATTATCTCGACTGTATCTTCCTAGTCTCCAAGCTGATGAAGATGCTGAAGGCCGAGGGACCTGTCGCGGTCGAGCCGCATATCGAGGATCCGGCAAGTTCGGCAATATTCAGCGAATATCCCAAACTTCTTAAGGACCAAACCTTGGTCCACCTGATCTGCGACACGCTGAGGCTGGAGGTCGTGTCCTCTGGGACGCTCGACCCTCATGCAGTCGAAGAAGTAATGGATAACGCCATCAAGAACCATCACCATCACTCTATCAAGCCTGCGGAGGGTCTGCAGGGCCTTGCCGACGCATTGCCTGCGCTTGGCATCGTCGCCGCTGTGCTCGGCGTGGTCAAAACGATGGGCTCGATCGACAAGCCTCCTGCAATCTTGGGCGGCATGATTGGTTCGGCATTGGTCGGGACCTTTCTTGGTGTGCTGCTTGCTTACGGGCTGGTCGGGCCGTTC
>JBGSVG010000253.1:0-6938 GCA_041753095.1 Sphingorhabdus sp.
CGCCGATTAATCTTACGCTTGACCTTGCCTGCCCGAATCCGTAAAGGCGCGGCTCGCCAAGCGATTGGCCCCTTCGTCTAGCGGTTAGGACGCGGCCCTTTCACGGCTGAAACACGGGTTCGATTCCCGTAGGGGTCACCATTTTCCGACATTCCTAAACGAACCCGTGTCATTTGCGTGGCGGTATCGGCAACCCGATTTCGCGTGGTTCGATTCCCGTAGGGTCACCATCCAAATCAAGAAATTGCCTATTTTGGGATGGTGAGCGCTAAACCAGCCTTTCAAATTTCTGTTTGCGCACGATGTTGCGCGAATTGTGGAAGTGGTTCGCATCTTCTTCACGAACGGGCCGGCTCATATCGTTAATGAAGGCTACAAGCAGTGTCGGAACCTATCAGAGTTCCTTCTTTTGCACCGGTACGCTTTAGTTGTTCGCTGGCATGCCGCGACCTCTTACCATCCTTATACTTGGCCGGTTTTTTGCCGAATGCCTTGTCGCGGAAGGTAGCGCATGTCTGAAATCCATCTTCAATGATTATCTGGCAAAAGTTGCAGGCACTGCCTTTCATTTCGCTTTCCGCTGCTATGCGGCTGTTGCGGATCGTGACGGCGATATTGTTTGCAGCCCACGCAGGTGTCCGTATTGTCCACGGCACTATCCCGCAATTCGCCATCTTCATGGAATCCGCAGGTTTCGCTTTTGGCTATATGTGGGTGTGGGGCATAACAATTACAGAATTAGTGGCGGCGGCGTTGCTTTTCGCCAATCGCTTTGTCCGTCCAGCAGCGACGGCTTTATTTATTATCGCCTTTACCGGCATCATCCTTATTCACCGGCATCTCGGCTGGTTTGTCGGTGAGCATGGCACAGGGGGATCGGAATACAGCGTGGCGCTCATCATGATGCTGCTTGTCATCGCGGCAGCCGACCGGGAAGGTCAGTCTAAAGATAAGGCTGGATCATAAAGTGACGAATCCTGCCTTGAAGAACATGCTGATTGCGTGCTCCAAAGCAGTAATCATGACTGGAATCGCTGCAGCCTCGGTGGCATTTGCAGGGAGCCAGCAAACGTCTTATCCCCACGCCATCCGCGGTATCTGGTTTGACGATAGCAAAGAGGGCAAAGCGCAATGCCTGGCTTACAAAAATGCGGACAAAACAAATGATGATGAGGTTTCCGCGCGCTTGGTTGGCGCAGTGCTGATCAGCGGAGCGCTGATGCACGCCTATTCCGAATATGGCGAAGGCAATTTTTACGCGTTACGAAAGTTGGAGAAAACGGGTCGTAACAGCTGGCGCGCTGCAGTCGCGATCGGCATAGATAGTGTCCCGGAGACATTGGGACCGGTTGATGAAACGCTGATGATACGACTGGCAAGCGTCCGGCTCGTTATCGCATCCAAGCCTCCTCCGCTCGACATTAAGGGCAGTTGGCAAGTCAGTTACAATCTCCGATATTGCGCGGACATGCCCCATGAAATGTACCGCAGCAGAGCCCAATGAGGCGGGATTGGCGCGTGTCAGCAAAGCCGGGGCCCATTTTCAAGACGCGAAGTTGGTTATCCAAGACATTATTGGCGTGCGTTTTCGTTGCTACATATGGACCGACCAACCCGGCATGGGCCGGTAATAGCCGCGATGCTCCGGTTGCAGCCCCATCCCGCACTCCCAAACTTGAAGACCTTCGCGTTACTTTTGCCGGAGCACGCCTCACTCCCCGCGTTTACTGGCGAATAGGCAGCGACGGCAAGGGAGAGGTTTCGATGCCGGCGTCAGTTGGCTATCAACCCTTGCCGCCGTTAATTGCATATCCTGTTTTCCAAATCGCGCCAGGAGTGCATCATTTTGACATAGGAACTGAAGGCTATCGCGAATTGGGCGTCCATTTGTCCCGAGTGACCGATGCCAAGCATAGCCTGTCTGCGATGCACGAAGGTGGCTTCAAATGTGCTGTGGAATCGGCGGATGACGCAGCATCGTTGGAAATAGCCTGGTCCGACAACGGCGGCGGCATGTTCCGACTGCCCGACAGTTGTCTCACCGATTGGGCCCAGGACATCAGAAACCGGATGCTGCAGTCATGGCATGTTCTTGCTGGTCAAATGCATGCGAGAGGCCATGCGGCGGTGACAGTCAAGCAAGCACCGGTGATCGCTCCACCTCGAAAACTGAACCTGACGGAAAGCGCCATCTGGACACAAAATACCATCCGTTGGCAAATCAACGCCGACGGCGGGGGTTGGTTTGAAGTGCTGCAGGATGGCAACTTGCCGACCGCAGACCCGCTCGATCCGATTTACGTTCGCGTCGGGCGATATGACTTCCAGATCGGCCTACAGTTTCAGCAGGCGGTATTGCGCGAGCTTGAGCCCTATATGAAAGGGTCAACGCCACGCGGGTCTTGCGAAGACGAACTGACCATGTCGGACCAACCGATAGTCCATATTTCGTGGGTTGATTCAACCGGCGCGAGAAAAGCCTTTGACAGTGACCTTGGATGCCCGTCTTTTGCGGCGCGAATGTTGCGCATAAAGCTCGCGTTCGCGGAATTACTCCACAAGTCGCGCGTCGGGGATGCTGTGCTGCTGAAGTAAAGTTAGAGAATTTGCCAACACCGCTAGCTGCTTGTTGAGCGCTGAACCCTAGATCTGATTCAGGATGGAGGCGGGCTTTTGGGCGCAACATGCTGCTTTGGTGCATTGTGCAGCAAGCTAACGATTTTTCCGTTGCCATCCTGCGCTTTCAAGGCTGTCCACACCCAGCCATCCCATTCCCCTCGCTTCAGCACCGCCAGCGGATGGAATATCCCAGACGCCGGCTTACAGCTGCTGTACAGCGCTTCCAACCGGCGAAGCCTCCCAGCGTCTGCCGGGTTCTGGTCCATCAGCTGCCGCCCCTTAATCAATTCCACCGGCGTTGACCGCTTCGGGCACGACATTGTGTCTTTTACAACGCGTGGACCCCGGCGGAGTCGCCCATCGAAAAAAGTATTTCCATGTTGCCAGTCTTCGAGTTCGGTATATCCCGAGACGGTAAAGGCGATTTCATCGAGGATCCCATATACCTTATCAAGGTGTCCCTTTGCCTCCCACACTTCTCCGCGAAAGGCCAGATAATGTGTCTCGCGACCATAAGCTGACCTCACAATTTTGCGATCAAGAACAAGCGTAATTTTGATATGCTTGCCGCCGTAGAGACATGATCCTTCTCGCGATTTCAGGGGGCCTCGGTCGATTTTTTGCAGCAGCGAAACCGCTGACTCCGCATCTGGACAAATCATCGAACGGAAACCGCTCGATATGAAAAGTTTACTAGGAAGACGGTGTTGTGGTGATTGCGGAGCAACCCCAACGGTAACGGGGACAGGCTGCTCGCGTTGAACCGGTATCGACTGGGTTGAAGATTGGGCGGCTATGGCCGCAGGCGGAGCAATCGCGCTAGCAATCGTCGCCCAAAACACTAGCCATTGGCGGCTAGACAGCGATCCGGATCGATGCCTTTCAAGGCGATCTGTCAATCGTTGGGACATGTGGTTTAGGGCCAAGCCTGCCAGGCCGCATGCAGGAAGATGAACCACGCAACCGCGATGAATGTACTGGTCACGCCTCCCAGCGCGGCAGCGGCGCGTTGCAGTGGTTTGCCTGCAAAGGAAAACGCGTCCACGCCGAACGCGCGAAAAACATAGGCCAAGGGGTTGAGCCAACCGCCGATTACCATCGCCCAGACGCTCCATGCAGGTGGCGTAACACTGAACAATAGGATGAGGCCAGCTGCCAACCCCTGCATCAGGCCAAGCATGATCCAGTCAAGATGGGCTGCGCCAATCTGTCTGAAATTCAAGCCCTTTGCCCATTTACGGCCCCATGGTTGCATGGGAATGAGCATCGCAAAGCCGACAAATGACGACATCAAAACAGACAGTGCGCCCGAAAATATCAACACATAAGCGGTATTCATCACATCCATGTCATGCCCCTCCTTCTGCGGATTGACGATATGTCCACAAACATCTGCATAGGCATCTAGGCAAGCTCATCGCCCACGTGTATTTCCCAAAGACCGGCAATTTCGAAATGCGCATTTGTCTCTCAAGTGTATGTTTCGGTGCGACGTCGAATGGCTAAATGGCTAAAGCCCATGCAGATTTGCTGCAATGTCGTGCTGTACACTGGTACATCGGGCGCTGTGGCGGCAACAGAAACGGAATCTCGGCTATAATCGGCCAGCGCCATCGCGGCATGACCGCGAACATCACGAAATTCACACCCCGCAATTCACTTCGCTTGCGCCGTAACGCCGACTTTCTTCGGTGGTCGCTCGTAACAATTGGACCTCGACCGCATCTTCGCTGGCCATCGGGATGATATCATTGACAGCAAAACGTACGCCTGCCTGCTGCAAAACACGCCGTACCGTGACCACTGGCTCGGCGAAATAGACCGACGTCGATTCATAGTGCAGGCCTACTGCCGTCACCGTCAATCCGTGCCAGGGGCGGTAAGGGACTTGCACGAAAAAGGTAGCAAGTTCTCCGGCGTTCCGTCTTTTAGCAGCGCGTATTCGCTGTGCAATTGCCTTGTCCACATAAGGTTTGATGCCGCTGCCTTTGAAGCACCCATTGTTGGATATGGTAAACTCCATAGGAGCCCGCTTTTGCTTGGCCGGTTCGGCGTGAGTAATTGAAGCCGCACCAAACGCGACCAGCGCACATGCATATCCGATGCCTTTAACAAGGCGAGCTGACTCATTTGCCATTTGTGCATTCAACTCCGTTCAGGGCGACCTGATGCGAAAGGGCCATCAGAATTTATACTTCAACCCGACTTGCACTGACTGATCGGAGCCCGAACCCGACGCACTGCGGTTCAGATATTCGAACTCGAGTGCCAAGGCAGCCTCCAGCTGCAACTCAGCGCCCGCCCCGAGAACCAATTGTTCGCGCGCAAGTCCGGTGAGCGGGATGGTCGAAAACGGGCCCGATACAAGGTCAAAATAGGCAACCCGCGCATCCGCATTGCGCTCGAGATCATATTGATATTCGATCCGCAGACGCGGCAGCAATGCACCGCCCTTGAAGATGTGGCGATAGTTGATCCGGGTGCCGAGGCCGAGCGCGGTGAAATCGACATCCTGATCGAGGAAGGCCAAGTCGAACACCGAGCCGCTGTTTTCAGTGTAACCATTTAGCCGTCCGCGTGTGAGGTCGATCCGGGCATATGGCGTAATCAGCCAGTTGCCGGTTTCGATATCGGCGCCCGTTGATACGGTACCGAACCATTGGCGACCCGAGCGGTTTGAGTTCACAAGCTGGCCCGTCGGCGTGACATAGCGCCGCAAGTCGAAATCGAGCGCCTGATATCCCCCGAGCCAGTCGAAGTAGATACCGCTGCCGAGTTGGTGGCTGCCATAGATGGCGATAGTCTTGGCCTCGCCCTGACTGCGCGAGCCTTCTTCACCGATATCCACGGTATCGCGACCCAGCCCGACGCCTAAACCGGCAGCGAACGAAGGGCTGAACCGATAGTCGCCGCCAAAGGTGATACCTTCGGATTCAAACTTTTGGCTTAGCCTACCGGTAGCCGGATCGCGGTCGCCGAAGCGGATGGTGCCGCCTGCCCATATGGTCCAGGGCATGGCGTCTGAGCCGCTGGTGCCACCTGCGCTATTGCCGCTGGTGCCATCAGCATTCGCGGCTGCAACCGGACCAAGCTTGCTCTCGCCTTCGGCGCAAAGACCGTTGGTCCAAGCGGTGAGCGAGTCCTGGCAATAGCCGGGCGTCGCGAGACGAAGGCTGTTCTGGAAACCACCGCCACCACTGCCGCGGCCATGCAAACCTTCAAGACGGCGCATGAAGTTATTGACCTGCGCATCGGCAAAGCGGCGTGCGGCCATCGCTTGTGCCTGCACCAGGCCGCGCACTTCAGGGTCGTTAGCGGGATCGGGACGTGCCGTGACCTGCAATGCGTACGTAACGGTAACGCTCGCCGCTGTACCGCTGGTGCTATCGGTGGCGGTAATCGCGAAGTTTGCGGTGCCTGATGCCGTTGGAGTGCCACTGATAACCCCTGTTATAGTGTTCAGCGCGAGACCGGCGGGCAGATTGCCGGTGCTGACCGCAAAGCGGTAAGGCGCAATGCCACCGCTGGCGGTCAGCGTCTGGTTATAGCCAACGCCTTGGATCGCCACAGGCAGCGTGGCTGGTGTAATGGTAATCGTGGGGACATTGACAACCAGCGTCAGGCTGGCCGTTCCGGTCTGCCCATTGGTATCGCGCACCGTTACGGTGAACGGGAAGCTACCCGAAGCGGTGGGCGTGCCGGAAAATAGGCCGCTTGCCGACAGCGTGATCCCTGTAGGCAGCGTGCCTCCGCCAACCGCAAAGCTGTACGGCGCAACTGCACCAGATCCTGCGAGAGCAACGCTGTAAGGAGAACCAGCAATTGCGGGAGCTATTGTCGCAGGCGTCACCGCAATTGTCGGGGCAGCGACGGCGAGTGTGTAGCTGCCCTGCACATTAAAGGGTGCACCAGCGCCGCTAGCTCCGGTATCGGTCGCGGTAACATTGAACGTGAAGTTGCCGGTGGTGGTCGGAGTACCCGAAATGGTGCCGGTTGCTGCATTCAGCGTCAGGCCAGCAGGTAGGCTGCCACCCAAGGCGTAGCTATACGGACCAACACCGCCGCTTGCGGCAAAGCTCTGGCTGAACGCGGTTGCATAATTGGAGGCAAAGCTTCCTGATGCCGGAGAGATTGCCAGATTCGGAGCCGCAACCGTCAGCGTAAAGCTTTGGCCGGCGACGAACGGACCGTTGCCGGTACTGCTGTCGCTGGCGCTCACCGAAAGCGTAAATGTGCCCTGGGACCGGGGGGTGCCTGATATGGTCACACTGTTCGCTGTTGTTCCGGTGAGCGCCAGGCCCGCAGGCAGACCGGCAACC
>JBGSVG010000254.1:0-2197 GCA_041753095.1 Sphingorhabdus sp.
AAATCGACATCAGCGTTTGAGAGTTCGTGTGGTTTTCCCCCTGTTGCCCACGGCGATAAATCGGCGCTGATATCCGCGTGACGAACGCAAGCTTAGCCCTCATCCCAAATGCCCCCGGGATGAGGGCTTTGCTTTTTCAGCGACATTTTAGCGATCACGCGCTTGCTCCCCGGCGTCCGGCCTTCTAGGGCCATATGCTTATGCCTCAGACTCTCCGTATTGCTTCGTGGAATATCAATTCGGTGCGTGCACGCATCGACATCGTTGAGCGTTTTTTGAAAGAAGAAGCGCCGGACATTCTCTGCCTTCAGGAAACAAAGGTCATCGACAGCCTGTTTCCCGAGGGCCTGTTCAGGCAGCTTGGCTATCGTCACATGATGGTCAATGGCCAGCCGATGCATCATGGCGTCGCGATTGTCAGCAAGGTGCCGTTGATTAATCGGCGCGTGGAGGATTGGCAGGCGAACGGCGAGGCGCGACATATCAGCGCTGAAATCGGAACCGAGGCAACCAAGGGCGTTCGGCTTGACAATGTCTATATTCCTGCGGGCGGCGAAGTGCCCGATCTGGAAAATAACCCCAAATTTGGTCAGAAACTGGCTTTTCTGGGCCGGATGACCGACTGGTCAAAAACAGTTGATTGCCCGACGATATTGACCGGCGATTTCAATGTCGCCCCGTTGGAACAGGATGTGTGGAGTCATAAGCAGCTGATCAACGTCGTTAGCCACACGAGGGTCGAAATTGACTTGCTGGCCGAACTTAAGGCGGCGGGCAACTGGACTGATGTCGCGCGCGAATTTGTCGATCCATCGCAGAAGCTCTACACATGGTGGAGCTATCGTGCGCAGGATTGGGAAACATCGGATCGAGGGCGGCGGCTGGACCATATGTGGGTTACCCCGGACCTTAAAGACAAGGCCCGGGCGCATGTGGTGCACAAACATATCAGGGGCTGGGGCAAACCGTCGGACCATGCGCCCATTGTCACGGAATTTGCCTTTTGAATGAGGTGCCGGCCCAAGAGGGCGACGCCTGCCAGGCCGCCCGCGCAATCGATGCGCTCCGGCGCGGCTGGCCAATCGAGATAGCCAGCCACGGGCATGTACTGACGCTAATCGCCATCGAAACGGCAGCCAATGTGAGCGATGTCACAGGATTGCTGATTTCGGCCAGCAGGGCCGCGACGTTGAAACTGGCCAACCAGCACGCTGCTGCTGACACGGCTTTACCCGTTCTGATGAAGACGCCTGCCGATCTGGATCTGTCGCTGGCGATCGCCATCGCAGACCCGGTACTCGACATGCGCTTTCCCATGAAGGGGCCCTTCGTGGCGATGCCTTTACCCGATGGGGCCGCGGCGATTGCAGCGATGGAACTGGGACGGTTGGCCGGTTTGCTGCCGGCGTTTCTTCTACTTGCCGAATCCGGGCATGGGAACGTTCAGGTAGCGCCTCAGGATGTCGCTGCATTTGACGATAGCCGTGCGCTACACATCGCGGCGCGAGCGCGGTTGCCAGTGGCTGCCAATCCCGACACGGAAATCGTCGCTTTCCGGACAGCGGCAGATGCTGCCGATCATGTTGCGCTGGTTGTAGGAAAGCGTGATGCATCACCGCCTGTTATCCGGTTGCACAGCGAATGCCTTACGGGCGATGTGTTGGGTAGTCTGAAGTGCGATTGCGGGCCGCAATTGCATGAGGCGCTACACCAAATTTCCGAAGCGAATTGGGGCATATTGCTCTACCTCAGACAAGAAGGACGCGGCATCGGGCTGGTGAATAAATTGCGTGCTTATGCTCTGCAAGATCAGGGCTTTGATACGGTCGATGCTAACACTAGGCTGGGTTTTGCTGTCGATGCACGCGATTTTTCGATTGCCGCGCGCATGCTCGAATTACTCGGTGTGACCGAAGTAAGGTTGCTGACCAACAATCCGCAAAAGGTAAAGGGGCTGGAGGCGGAGGGGCTAAAGGTGGTTGAACGGCTTCCGATCCAGATTCCCGCAAACCCCCATAATGCGCATTATCTTGATACCAAAAGAGACCGTACCGGTCATACATTATAGCCACTTGCCATGCGGCCTGACGGCGGCCTAAATATCTGTCTCAAGACGTAAAAGGGGCAATATTTGAAGAACGCGGAACATATGGCGCAAATCGCGACCTGCTTCCGCTGCCCGGAATATGAAGCCGGG
>JBGSVG010000255.1:0-2540 GCA_041753095.1 Sphingorhabdus sp.
ACGCGCCGGTGATGATTTCCATTCGATCCCGCGCAGGTTCGACATAAGCGCGCGCAGAGGTCCAGCGTTCGCCGCCTTTTTGCGTGACCTGATACAGGCCAAAGCCGTCCTGGCTCGGTCCATTGAAATCGGCGTTAAGCGTCATCTGCATTTCTGCCGCAGCTTCGACAAAGGCCAGGCTACCAGTCTGCGGCCAGCGTTGATCCATGACCGACAGTGGTCCACCCGACCCATGAAAGGGGTTGGCGCCGCGCTCATTATCTTCGCAGCGTTTGAACACGGGAAGCACATCGTCAAAGGACCAGCCCGTGCAGCCCATCGCCGCCCAATTATCATAATCCCACCGGTGGCCGCGGATATAAACCATTGCGTTGATCGCGCTCGACCCGCCAAGTCCGCGCCCGCGCGGCTGATATCCGGTACGGCCGTTCAGCCCCTTTTGCGGGACTGTTTCATATTTCCAGTTCGAGGAATTGCGGATGAACGGCATGAAACCGGGGGTCTTGATCAACAAATTATTGTTGCTGCCGCCTGCTTCGATCAGGCAGACCTTGTACTTGCCACCTTCGGACAAACGCCCTGCCGCGGCACTCCCCGCCGATCCACCGCCGATAACGATGATGTCAAACTCGTCCATACGCACTCCTCTTGAAAGAGAGGTTTAATCGGACGATTAACTACTTGCAAGTATGTTAATAAGACTATTAGGACTTTGCCGCCTGCCGTTCGAGCCATCGGGCGCGGATGATGTCCGATGTCTCCCGGCTGTTATCATGGCTCCAGCCCGGAGGACGCCACATGTAAGAAAATTTGTGCCGCCACGGCGCTGACCAGACGTCCTTCGCAATGCCGACCCATTCGTGGAATACGCTCCACAGCAGGTTGAACGTGCCGAGCTGTTTGACGATGCCGTAGCGGATTTTCTCGCCCTCGACCTCTTCGGTGAAGGTACCGAACATGCGATCCCAGACGATGAATGTGCCTGCGTAATTACGGTCGAGGTAGCGTGGATTGGTCGCGTGATGGACGCGGTGGTGGCTTGGCGTGTTCATCACATATTCGAACCAGCGCGGGAATCTTCCTATCGCCTCGGTGTGAATCCAGAACTGGTAGATGAGGTTGATGGCACCGACGAACAGGATCATCGCCGGATGGAAACCGAGGAAGGCAAGGGGTATACGGAAGATGAAGCCGAGCGCGATGAACCCCGTCCATGTTTGTCGCAGCGCCGTCGACAGGTTATAATGCTGGCTTGAATGATGATTGACGTGGCTCGCCCAGAACCAGCGCACACGGTGGCCGGTGCGGTGTGCCCAATAATAAGCGAAGTCGTCGAGAATGAAGCAGACCGGCCATGCCCACCACACCCAACCAATCTCGAAAAGCCGGTGGTCATAGAGCCACAGCGCCAAACCAAAGACAAATGCGCCACTCAGAGCGCCCGCCACGGTGCTGCCGGTACCCAGCGCCAGCGAAGTTAGCGTGTCCTTGGGTTCATATTTCTCGGGCGCATTGCGGCGCGCCCAGATCATCTCAATGATAACGAGGATAACGAACGCTGGAACCGCATAATCGACTGGACTGAAAAGCTCAGGCATCCTGTCCCCCTAAACCTGCAAATGCCGCAGGCCTGCTGCCCAATATTGGGCCTGCTCCCCCAAATTCAACGTGACAGTGCCAAACGTCTTCTCGCCGGTGCCAACGGTCAGGAAATTCTGGTCGAGCCTAGTTTCGCTGTGATTGTCGAGCAACCGGCCCGCCCATAAAGCACCGTGGCGGCGCACCAGCAGATGCCGCCCTTTGGCATCGCGCATCAATGCGCCGATCCCCGCCTTGTCGATGGCGATATCAACCGGATCGAAACCGCAAATTATTTCATCGGCAATGCTGCGCGCCTGTTCTTCGCTGCGGATGCGGGCGTCACCGCCAAGCTGCCAAAGTCGCGCGAGCCACGCCAGAAACAATATGGCGATGATCGAACCACCAAGTTTGAGCAGCTCTGCCGTCACAGCCCTGTCCTCATGAGGCACGTCCGCGGAGCATATCCATCATTGCTGCAACCGGTGCCAGGTCATATCCAGCATCTGCAGCTTTTTCGGCAAGCACGGCAGGGTGATCCCCCTTCGACGCCCGCGCCAGTGCCCATAAAAGCGTGGAACGGGTACCCGAACGGCAGTAAGCGAGTATTTTCCCGTCCGCTTTTTCGAGTGCGTCGGCCATCGCCGTCACCTGCCATTCGGCAAACCCTGCATGCGTGACCGGAATGGCGACATATTCCATTCCAGTGGCACGCGCCGCCGTCTCGATTTCCGCGCCAGGAGTCTGATCGGCGGATTCGTCCTCGGGGCGGTTATTGATAATCAGGGTAACGCCCGATTTGCTTGCATCCGCAACATCCTCAACTGTGATTTGCGGGGCCACGAGTATATTATCTGTAAGCGTGCGAAACATGCTGCATCCCTAATGTAAAATCGATGGGGCCGGAGCCTTCCCGTTTGCCTTATTTTAATCCGCAATCGATAACAAGGACGGACAAATGG
>JBGSVG010000256.1:0-6037 GCA_041753095.1 Sphingorhabdus sp.
TACCAGCGCCAGTGCCATCGGCGCATAACGCGCCAATTGAGTCCAGATGCCATTGGTCGATTCAAAGCGTTTCGCCGCCAGCAATGCGCCGCCGCCGGTAATGACGATAAATCCGCCGAGCAGCCCCAGATTGCTGTTAGCCGTTGCCAGCATCGCCAGACTCCACGCAAGGCCGCCTCCGCTTGCCAGCACCAGCAGCCACAGCCAGCGGCGCCAAACGGCAAGCCCGAACAACGCTGCGATGAACACCGCAAGATAGAGCAGCAAGGTCGGCAGGTTGCTCGCTCCCATACCTGCGACCCATGGCGCAGCAAATCCGCCGGTCAGGCCCATTAATGCGGTCGGCGGGCCGTGGCGCAGCGACAAGGCAAAGGCGATCGCAGTGGTAATGAGGACCAGAACGAAAGCCGTGCCGACGCCGACCAGACCGTAAATTTCGGCTGCCATGTAGAGCGTCCCGTACAGCGTTGCTACGCCTGCGCCGGCAAGGCTCTGCCCTATACGCGGGTCGGCCGAGAAAGATTCACCGACCTTAGGGATCTTGCCACCCAGCTCGCTCATCGCGATCATTAGCGCTGCAAATATCGTTGCCGTGATCGATCGTGCGCCGGGACCGAACAGTCCAGCTTCGATGGTATAGCGAACGAGAAAGAACCCAGCAAAGACAAGCGCGATGCCGCCGACCCAGATCGGTAGCTTGCCGCCGACGAGGTTTTCGAAATTGAAGTCCGCCAAGCGCTATTTGTGCGGACGTTCGGGATCGGGCAAATTTGCTGGCGGTAATTCGGACGGAGCTTTGGCCGTTATCGGCACGGTCGTAACCATTGCCGTCCGCCGGGTTTTTGCGACAACTATTGGTGGTGTTTTGGTCTCTGGTTCAGGCAATATTACCGCATCGCCGAGCCGCTCTTCAAGCTCCGCAATCCGCCGGTGCAAGAATTTCACATCGGCCCGCAGCAGCCATAACATAAAGCCGAGGCCGAGAATGGCGAGAAGCAGAAGGGATTCAGACACTGATATCTGTTATCGCGGTTTCAACTCTTAGGGCAAGCCCCACTGAACTCAGTCCGGCAATTCGCTCCGCCCCATAAGCATGGCCGCGATATCGGGTATAGGCCGGTTCGTCATTTCCTTGGGTAATTCCATGACGATCCGCTTTTCGACTTCCTTGTGCAGATGTTTTCTTAATTCGCCGAGGATTTTGGGCGGGGCGATAATTACAAGCGCATCAAAATCGCCCGCAAGTGCGCGTATCCGTAGTTGATCGGCCGCTTCGGCCGCATAGCGGTCTTCGTCCTGTTGATGAAAATCGGTTTCCGCGAACGCGGGACGTGCATAGCCCCCGCTTTGAAACGTCAACCCCGGTGCGTCGGATTTGATTTCGTGATTTTTACGATCTTCGCGATGGTGATGTGCTTCGGTCACAAGATCGACTTGCTGACCCTGACCTCGGTTGCGAAGAAAAAGCATGCTGGTGGCATCAGCGACCAGAATGAGTGCGTTGTTGGGAATGGACATAGAATGGAAACGCGTGAAGCCGCGTCAGGTTCCGGGGGTTGGAAAACTGAACGCGGCCACGGTTACAGCAGTGCTTGGTGCCGATCAGTTGGTTAGTTTATCCGCCGCCTTTTCGACCGCATTGCCTGCCTTTTCGGCAGCTGCACCGACATTATCGGCTGCTTCTACAATCGCGTCGTCCTTGCGAACCTCACTGCCGCCGTTCGCGAAGAAGAAATAACCGCCGACAGCGAGTGCCAGCAGCAAAACAATCATGATGAAAACGCCGGAGCCTCCGCCGGAGGCAGGCGCGGTGTTGACAGTTACCGGTGTCGGACCAGTGTCGCGTTCAATGGTGCGTTCGACGACATTGCCATTGACATCGGTGGTTTCGGTGATGCGTTCTTCGATCATGATATGGGCTCCCTTTGTATGAAATGATGCGGCAAGAAGCGACGGCGAAGGGATTTGTTCCATTGCCGTATTAACAGTTGCAAAATGCTACTGATTTGGCAGTGTGATTGCCGAGGCCGGTTCCGGCCATTTCTGGAGAAATAAATCATGATCCTTTACGGCGCCCCTGTTTCCCCCTTTGTCCGCAAAGTGCTGGCCTTTGCTGCCGAAAAGGCGCTCCCGCTCGAGCTTGTTCCAATTGGCCTTGGCGACCAGAATCCCGATTTTCTGGCGTGCAGCCCGTTTCGCAAAATGCCCGGCTTTGCCGATGGCGAATTCAGTATTTCGGATTCGACCGCGATTGTCATGTATCTCGACACCAAATATCCAGATGTCCGGCTCATCCCAGCCGATGCCGAAAACCGTGCGCGTTCCATCTGGTTCGACGAATTTGGCGACACGATACTTGTCGCAGCGGCAGGCGCGATGTTCTTCAACCGCATCGTTTCGCCCAAATTTGTCGGAAAGCCAGGCGATGACGCTGCAGCGGCGAAGGGCGAGGCGGATATGGCCCCGATCTGCGATTATCTGGAAGGCGTCATCCGGCCATCGGGATATCTGGTCGGCGACAGCCTTAGCTTGGCCGATATTTCGGTCGCCAGCCCGTTCGTCAACGCCGCGCATGCGGGCTATGTGCCCGATGCAGCGACGTATCCTAGGCTGACCGCTTATCTTGCCGCCATCCACGCGCGGCCAAGTTTTGCCGACTGGATCCGGCGCGAGCGCAAGATGCTCGGATTGGGCTGATATTTCCCAGCCGTCGACGCAATTATAGCCAGAATGAGATGTCACAAATGAGCCGCAGCAGCGTCATCAAATCAATGTAAAACCGAAGGCGGGTTGTCACAGCCCCCGCCTATTGCCCTCTCGAATCATAACGATTGCAAAGAGGGAAAATCAGCATGCGACGCTTCATTACTGCACTACTCGCCGGAACCGCGATTGCGACATCGGCAGCAGCACAAGACTCGACCACGACACCCGCCGATGACACTAATGTTGGTGAGGAAATCGTCGTTTTTGGCCAAGGCGAAACCCGTCAGGTGCAAGAGTTGACCAGCAAAGAACTGCTGATCCTCGCACCAGGTACCAGCCCGCTGAAAGCCATCGAAAAGCTGCCCAGCGTCAATTTTCAGTCGGCTGACCCGTTCGGCACCTATGAATGGTCAAGCCGCGTGTCGATCCGCGGCTTCAACCAGAACCAGTTGGGCTATACGCTCGATGGCATTCCGCTGGGTGATTCCACCTATGGCAACAATAATGGCCTGCATATCGGTCGCGCTATTATCTCAGAGAATATCGGTGTTACCCGCGTGTCGCAGGGTTCGGGTTCGATTGGCACGCAGGCAACGAACAATCTGGGCGGCACGCTCGAATTTTTCTCCGGTGACTTCAGTGACGGTTTGGGCGTCGACGCCAACCTGACTTATGGTTCGGAGAACACCATTCGCGGCTTTGGCCGGATCAATTTTGGCGAAGCAGGTGGCATCCGTGGCTTCATTTCCGGCGTCTATCACAATGCCGAAAAATGGAAGGGCGGGGGCGACCAGCGCAACTGGCAGATTAACGCCAAGGCGATCATTCCAGTAGGTGAGGCAGAATTCGATGCCTATTTCGCTTATTCGGACCGGGCCGAACAGGATTATCAGGATCTCTCGCTCGAAATGATCAACCGCCTCGGTTATAATCATGACAATTACTTCCCGGACTATGCCAAGGCAATCAACGCCGCACGCGGGATATTTGTGGCGCCGATCAACAATCTTGATGACTCCTATTATGACGCATCGGGCCTGCGCAAAGATACCTTGGCGGCTTATGGCTTGACGGCGCCATTGGGTGAAGGTGTGACCTTCAAGATTAAAGCTTATTACCACGATAACACGGGCCAAGGCACCTGGGGCACGCCCTATGTAGCTAGCCCGAACGGCGTTCCCATGTCTGCCCGCACCACCGAATATGACATCCAGCGCGGCGGCGTGTTCAGTTCATTGAACGCGGACATAGGCGATCATGAAATCACTGTGGGCGGTTGGTACGAGCATAATGACTTCACGCAGGCGCGGCGGTTCTACGCTTATGAAAGCCTGACCACGCCAGGGCTTGATCACACAAAATTCCTGCGCAACCCGTTCTTCACGCAGTGGCTTTTCGACTTCAATACCGATACGCTGCAATATTATGTGCAGGACAAGATTAGCTTGGGTGATCTGACCATCAACCTTGGCTGGAAGGGCTTTCAGGTCAACAATGAATCCGACCCCCGCGTGCAGGGCGCCTTGGCTGCGGGCAAGATTAAGTCGCAAGACTGGTTCCAGCCGCATGCAGGTGTTGCGTATAAGCTGAACGACAAGGCCGAAATTTTCGGCGGCTTCACGCAAGTCACTCGCGCGTTTGTCTCGTCGGCGACCAGCGGTCCGTTCTCGACCACCCAAGCCGGTTTCAACGAACTGATCGCACGCGGTTTGGAGCCCGAAGAATCCGACACGTACGAGTTGGGCGCACGTTATAACGACAGCGTCTTTAACGGCGTCATCGGCGTTTATTATGTCAACTTCCGCAACCGGCTACTCGGTGTTCAGACTGGCGCTGGCATTGTCGGTAATCCTGCTATCTTGCAGAATGTTGGCGGTGTGCGGTCGATAGGCTTTGAAGCAGCGGGCGATGTCCGTTTGGGTGGCGGGCTGACACTGTTTGCATCATATAGCTATACCGACGCTACCTACCGCGACAATGTAATTACCCCGACCGCGACTATTGCTACCAAGGGCAAGGACGTTGTCGACACACCCAAGCATCTGCTGCGCGGCGAAATCGCATATGATAGCGATACATTCTTCGGGCGTGTCGGTGCCAATTATATGAGCAAGCGGTACTTCAACTATCTCAACGACCGGTCGGTTGCGGCCCGCGTTCTGGTTGATGCTACGCTGGGTTACAGATTTGACGCCGGACTTCGTTCACCGATTGAAATCCAGCTCAACGCGACCAATTTGCTCGACAAGGAATATGTCGCCACCATCGGCTCCAATGGATTTGGCAATAGCGGCGATAACCAGACTTTGCTGGCTGGTGCGCCGCAGCAGTTCTTTGCCACCGTCAAGGTCGGGTTCTGATGAAATCAGGCTGGTTGATCGGCAGCGCGCTCCTTTGGGGTGCGCTGCCGTCGGCAGCACTGGCAAAGCCGGTGTTGCTGATTTCCATCGACGGCCTGCAACCCGCCGATGTCATCGAAGCGGACAAAAGCGGGATCGATATTCCCAATCTGAAGCGCTTCATGACAGAGGGCAGCTATGCCAGCGGCGTGCGCGGCGTATTGCCGACCGTGACTTATCCGAGCCACGCGACATTGCTCACGGGCGTCAGCCCTGCGCAGCATGGCATTATCGGCAATAACAGCTTCGACCCCCTGCAGATCAACCAGGGCGGCTGGTATTGGTATGCCAGTGATATCAAGGTGCCGACCTTATGGGACGCGGCGGTCAAAGCCGGGTTGAGCACGGCAAATGTGCACTGGCCGGTCAGTGTGAAGGCCGATGCCGTCAAATGGAACATCCCGCAAATCTGGCGGACGGGCCATGCCGATGATGCAAAGCTGGTGAAAGCGCTGGCGACGTCGGGGCTGATTGAATCGCTCGAAGCAAGGCTTGGCGATTACGCGCCCGGAATTGACGAAAGCATCGAAGGTGACGAGACGCGCGGCCGTTTTGCTGTCGAGCTTATAACGCGTGAAAAACCGGATTTTGCCACTGTGTATCTGACCGCACTCGACCATGAGCAGCACGGCGAAGGGCCAGACACACCGCAAGCGCATGCCATTCTCACGCGGATAGACGCAGTTGTCGGCAGGCTGGTCGCGGCACAAATGCAGGCACATCCGAACAGCGTGATAGCGGTTGCGTCTGACCACGGATTTTCCAAGGTCGATACCGAGATTAACCTCTACCGCGCGTTCATCGATGCCGGCCTCATCACGCTCGACGATAAGGGCAAGATCAAAAGCTGGGAAGCGTCCCCATGGAATTCGGGTGGCTCATCGGCGATAGTTCTCGCCCGGCCCGATGATGCCGCGCTTAAGGACAAAGTC
>JBGSVG010000257.1:0-5077 GCA_041753095.1 Sphingorhabdus sp.
ACCCAATGTGCCGAACAATTGCAAGCCGGTAGGCAAAGTTGTGCTTCGTGTCAGGCCATTGATTACACCATCAACATATTGGTCAGCCTGACTGCCGAAACGAATAGTATCGTTCAGCGTCAGCTTCTCGTTCAGATAGAAACCGCCGACAAGCCAATCAACGCTGTCATTGAACGCGGTACCCTGAAGGCGGATTTCCTGTGTGAAGTCTTTGATGCCGGTGCGGTAATTGTCGCGATAGGCACGGTCGAGGCCCGAGAAATCGATGTCCTGATTACGCCGCGCGTCCCAGTCACGATAGGCGGTAATCGAGGTCAAAGTCGCTCCGCCGAAATCCCAGTTCAGTTCGCCTGAAACGCCCCATTCCTTGACCTTCTCGCTCAAATCGCGACCTGGCGTTACTGCCATGTTACGGCTTCCACGAGCGAATGCAGGAATGCCTACCCTACCAGCACTACCACCCAAAGCCGGCACCCCAGCAAAGTTGTTGATTACACTGGTTGCAACAAGCGCAAGCGCGGAGTTCGACGTTGCATCGATGCCTGGGAAAATCTGCAAACCACTCAGCGTATTAACGGCGCCGCAGCAGACTTCATCGGTGTTCGCATAGTCGCCAATCAGGCGGAAGCTGACATCTTCGTTTTCAAACAATGCCTGGCCGCGCACGAAATAGCGGTCGATATTGTTGATCTTGCTGCCGCTGTTGACGTCGGTGATATAGCCGTCACGCTTGTGATAGCCGCCATCGAGACGCAGCGCGAGTTGCTCGGAAACCGGGCCGGTAATACCTGCCTTGACTTCGATTTCGTCAAGATTGCCATAGCTTCCCTCAACATAACCGCCGAGTTCGAACTTCGGCTTCTGCGTCGTAATGTTGAGCGCACCAGCCGATGTGTTACGGCCGAACAATGTGCCCTGTGGTCCGCGCAGCACTTCGACGCGCTCGATTGGTGGCAGTTCGGCAAGCGCCACACCGGCGCGCGAACGGAATACGCCATCGATGAACACGCCGACTGCAGGTTCAAAACCGGGGTTATCGCCAGCAGTACCTATACCGCGGATAGAAAGCACCGCACCAGTCGCTGACGACTGACCGGTTGTTGTTTTCAGCGAAGGTGCGAGCTGCTGAATGCCTCGAATGTCAACGACACCGGCATTGGCAAGCTGCTCGCCGCCGACAACGCTAACGGCCAGCGGCACGTCCTGCGCGGCCTGGTCACGGCGCGTTGCGCTGACGATGATTTCATTGTCCGAATAGACTTCTTCGGCGGGTACGGCGGCTTCGTCCTGAACGACTTCGCCTTCCTGCGCAAAAGCAGCGGTCATCGGCGTGGCAAGCACGGCAACGCCGGCAAGCAGCATATGGATCGATTTCATGATGTTCCTCTTAAGACTTTTTGCGGTCAAGCCGCTGGGGGAGATAGACTTCGGACCGAAATCCGAACTCTAGCTTTAGTTAGAAGAATTTAACAAAACATACCAAAAGAATTACGTATTTCCGTCAGTTTGCGGCTCTTCTGTGACTCAATTGCAACATTTCGGGGCAGCAATCGTTTGCTAATCTGTTATCGCGCTTCATGATAGAAGTCATATACCGCTTGGGCCACCGCCGCCGATACACCGGGCGCCTTCTGTAAATCCTCCAGACTCGCACTGCGCACTGCTCTTGCGGTCCCAAAGTGCATCAGCAGCGCCTTTTTGCGTGATGGACCAATGCCGGGGACTTCGTCCAAGGAGCTGGCGGTGATGGCCTTGGCGCGCTTGTTGCGGTGCGCGCCAATGGCGAAGCGGTGCACCTCATCACGCAGGCGTTGCAGGTAGAACAGGACAGGTGCGTTCACTGGCAAGGTCAGTTCGCGGCCGTCGGGGAAGTGGAATACTTCGCGGCCTTCGCGGCCGTGATGCGGCCCCTTTGCAATGGCGATCAGCGGCACGTCGTCGACACCGATTTCTTCGAGCGCGGCCTTTACTGTGCTCATCTGACCCTTGCCGCCATCGATCAGCACCAGATCGGGCCACTGCCCGCTATCGCGATCCGGATCTTCGTCCTGCGCCCGAGCAAAACGGCGCTGGAACACCTCGCGCATCATCGCGAAATCATCGTCGGTCGCGGCCTGTTTAATATTGAACTTGCGGTACTGGCCCTTGATAAAGCCCTCCGGCCCGGCAACCACCATCGCGCCCAACGCGTTGGTACCTTGGATATGGCTGTTGTCGTATATCTCGATCCGCTTTGGCGGTTCGGCGAGTTCGAACAGTTCGGCGACCTCTTGCAGCAGCTTGCCCTGAGTTGTGCTCTCCGCCAGCCGCCTGTCGAGCGCTTCTGCAGCGTTGCGCGTTGCCTGTGCCACAAGGCGCACTCGGTCGCCGCGTTGGGGCACGGCGATCTCGATCTTGCGCTCGGCACGCTCGGACAGCGCCTGCGCCAACAACGCCGCTTCGGGTAACTCACGGTCAAGCAGGATCAGCCGCGCGGGCGGTACATCTTCATAAAATTGCGCGAGGAAGCTGGTAAACACATCATCCTCGTTCATCTCGGAAACATGCGCCGGGAAGAAGGAGCGATGCCCCCAATTCTGCCCGCCGCGAATGAAGAACGCCTGAATGCCCATCACGCCATTGCGGTGCGCAAGCGCGAAGATGTCGGCGTCGCCAATTCCTTGAGCGTTGATTGCCTGGCTACCCTGAATGAAGGTTAGCGCCTTTAGCCGGTCGCGGAGCATTGCAGCACGTTCAAAATCGAGCGCTTCGGCTGCACCTTCCATTTCCTTCGCCAGTTTCGCCTGCACACCGGATGATTTACCATCAAGGAAAGACTTCGCATCGGCGACAAGATCAGAATAGGCCGCATCATCTATTCGCCCCACACAGGGCGCGGAGCAGCGCTTGATCTGGTACAGCAGACAGGGCCGATCGCGGTTGTTGAAGAAGCTGTCAGAGCAGCTGCGCAGCAAAAACAGTTTTTCCAGCGCATTGAGCGTCTGGTTAACCGACCCCGCGCTGGCAAAGGGCCCGGAATATTGCCCCTTATGCCGGCGCGCGCCGCGATGTTTCTGGATACGCGGGAATTTATGGTCGGAGCGCAGCAGGATAAACGGGAAGCTTTTATCGTCGCGAAGCAACACATTATAGGCTGGGCGATAGCGCTTGATCAGCTGGGCCTCGAGCAACAGCGCCTCGGCCTCGCTGTTAGTGGTGACAATCGTCATCGACCGCGTTTGCGCGACCATGCGCTTCAGCCGCTGCGGCAAACGCTCCACTTGCGTGTAGTTACTGACGCGGTTCTTGAGCGCCTTGGCCTTGCCGACATAAAGGATATCGCCGCGTGCATCGTGCATCCGGTATACACCGGGCTTTATCGGCAGCGTTTTCCAAACGTTGCGGATTGATGCCACCCCGGCTTGCAAGTCGGGCTGTTCGGAACCGCGTACCGAATAGGTCGCCTTCTCCTCGTTAAAGCGCGAGGCGGCGTTGGGTTGGTCGGGGCGGTCGGCTTTAGACATTTCTGGCTGTGACTTAATACAACCCTGCACCAAAACAATATGTCATTCCCGCTTTCGCAGGAATAACAGCGACCTAGAATTTGGAGACGTTTAATTCAGCGACGAAATCGACTGGTCAACCAGCGAAGCATCGGCCTTGGCGTCATGATGCGTTGCAATCAACTGCGCAGCAGCAGCAGCGGAAACAGACGCCGCTTTCGCCCGGACATCGGCAATCGCAGCACGCTCGGCGGCGGCGATTTTTTCTTCGGCGGCTTTGGCGCGGCGGCCAATCAGCGCGGTTGCGTCGGTCTTGGCCTGCGCAACGATTAGCTTCGCTTCTTCCTCAGCAGCCGCCTTCATGTCGATAGCGTCCTGCGCGGCTTGCTTAGCCTTCGCTTCATATTCGGCCTTGATCGCTTCGGCTTCAGCACGAAGCGCGGTTGCCTGGTCGAGCTGGGCCTTGATGCCCGAAATCTGCTTATCAAGCGCGCCAGCGATCATCGCTGGCACTTTCTTCCAGATTGCTAGTGCAATCACCACAAGCATCGCCAAAGCGACGAGCATAGTCGCATCGAAACCCAGAGCCGACGGCGTGGCGTGTTCTTCGCCAGCATTAGCACCGGTCGTCGCGGTTCCGTCGGGTCCATGACCCATGGCGACATGATCCTCGGCAGTCAGTTCGGTTTTCGCTTCTTCAGCCATTTGCCAATACCGCCTTTACTGCTGTCGCTGCTTGCGCGGCGCTGACTTTCGCTCCTGAAACCTTGGCGACAATGTCCGCCGCGGCTTCTGCGGCAACGCTTTCGATACTAGTCATTGCCTTTGATGTAGCCTTGGCGAGTTCTGCCTCAGCGGCGGCCAGCTTTGCGCCAACTTCCGCATCGGCAACCGCGAGGCGCGCTTCGGCATCCTTGGCGGCCTTTGCTTTGGCTTCGTTGGCCTTGGCCTGCGCCGCAGCGCGGGCTTCGTTGATCGCGGAGCTACCGCCATCTTCCAGACTATCGGCCTCTGCACGAGCGCGCTCGGCAGCAGCAAGATCGTCCGCAATCTTGCGATCACGGGCGTCCATATTCGCTTCGATCTTCGGCAACATGCCACGGCCAATCGTGAAATAGATCAGGCCAAAGACAATCAGCAGCCAGAAGAACTGTGACGCGTAGGTTTCAAGAATCTGGGAAATCTGGGGCATGTTATCCGCTCGTTATTTGAGGAAATACCCCGGCCCAATCCCCTGCAGAATTGGCCGGGGCGAAACGCTCAATTATGCAACGAAGATCAGGATCATCGCAACAACGAATGCAAGCAGGCCGAGAAGTTCGGCAGCCGCGAAGCCGATGAACAAGCGACCCTGCTGGCCATCAGCCGCTGCAGGATTGCGCAAGGCGCCCTGAAGAAACGATCCGAATACGTTGCCCACGCCGCCGGCTGCGAGGCCTGCACCGATTGCTGCGAGACCGGCACCGATCAATTTTGCTGCTTCTGCGTCCATGATAATAACTCCTGTAAAATACTAAAATTTAGTGGTTGAAAACTCAGTGTAAATTAACCGCGTCGTTAATGTAGAGCGAGGTCAAAAGCGCGAAAACATAAGC
>JBGSVG010000258.1:0-2938 GCA_041753095.1 Sphingorhabdus sp.
TTGGCCATCAGTCCGCCTATGCTGCCGAGCATGATAACATACAGCATGTTGATGACGGTATCGATCTGGCCGAGTTGTTCGAGTATCTCGAATATCACCGCGCCCGCTGCCGTCCCGAACATGCCGCCGACGACCAGCACCGCGCCCATCTGGAAATCGACCCCGCCGCGTTTCATATGCGCGAACACGCCCGACACGCTTGCCCCGGTAACCTGGGTAGAAGCCGATGCTGCTGCAACTGCGGGCGGAATGCCATAGAAAATCAACAATGGCGTGGTCAGGAACCCTCCGCCAACGCCGAACATCCCGGATAGCACGCCCACACCGCCACCCAGAAGGATGATGACGAGCGCGTTGACCGACAAATTGGCTATGGGAAGATAGATATCCATTTTCGACGAAATGGACCCTAACGGCATTTCAAGGCGTGATAAAGGCTGCGCCTCAGAAACTGGTGGACAAGGTCAGCGCGGGGCCGTTGCCCGGCGCAGCATTACCCGCCACGCGGAATCTCCAGTCTGCGGAGAGACGGACCTGCGCTTGCCCCACCGCCATGTCGGCGCGAACGGTTGGGCCGACGTCGACGCGCATCACATCGCGCTGCCCTCCGCCCCAGACACCGATTCCACCTGACATGACGGTATTTTCGATCTGCAACAATTTGCGATCGGCGCGCGCGTTGACATCCGCAAACAGTCCGCCCCCATCGCTAGAAACATAGCCTGCCTGCGCGTAGCCGTCGAGTTTGAAGCCCATTGGTAGACCGATGTCCGATGTCCCGCCTGCCGCATAGGCCGCAAATGCATCGGCCCGTCCATGCCGGAACCGCCGTTCTGCGGTGAACTGGACAGGTAAGCGCTGCGTTGGCCGCCACCGTACACCTGCAGCGAATTCACGCTCTTTGCTGTTGTCATGCGCGATTGCAGCACGCGCCATGATATCGAAGCTGTTTCTGCCTAAGCGCGGCAAAGCATAAACCGCGATTACGGCGCTTTGGCCGCCTCCATATTGGCCATTGCCGAGAGAACCCAGCGTTGGCGCGCCGGCCCGCCAGAAGCTGTAGGCGTAAATGCTCAGGCGACTCGCCGACTTGGAGTTTTTGCCAGAATCGTGGGCTGCTGGCGGCGGCACCAAAAATATCGGGCCAGCGGGCAAGGGGGTCCCGAATGAATCGGCTTGAAGCATTCCACTAAAGACCGGCCCGGATTGTCCAGTATCTACCGCTTTGCCATTGGCAAATGCGGCACGAGCAACCGGGGGTTCCGGACAAAAGCGCTTTAGTGTGCGCCGCGCCGCTGCGACTGGCTTGCTTGGTTGCTGAACAGTGACTTCTGGCGGTCGTTCGGTGGCTTTTGACGGAAGCACCGTCGCCCCTGTTCCGTGCGTTACCAAGCTAATCACACCAACGCGGGTGGCGATCCATACAGAACAAAGCAGTCCGATAAATCCGAACGGGCGACCGCGCATCAGTCATACCCTTTCACAGCACCGGGGACTGTATGATGAATAGTCTTGTCCCACCGCAGCGGGGCACCGAGGCAATGGCGGATATAGGCTGTGCAGGCGCGACGGGCTGCCATGATGGCAATGATATTGGCAATCACGCTGCGCGGAACCGAAAGCAAGGCCTCTCCCGGGCCATATAGCGACCCGACAAACGCCGCGCGGATTCCCAGTCGCCAGATGAGAAACAGCGCGTTTATCATGAGCAGCTTAATAAGCAGCGGCGACAACGCGGTTGGCTGGTGCAAACCGCTTGCCTCAGCCACTTTCAGTATCGCGGTAAGCACAATACAGGCATAAGCGGCCACCAGGACGATGGCGGCAAATATCGACCGCCGGTCGTGAACCAGCATCCATTTCTGCGCCAGATTGCCTTGCCATCCCAGCCTGTCCCAGCCAGCCAAAGCGATTCCAGTGAGCCAGCGGGTTTTCTGGCGGACCGATGCACCAACAGTATCGGGGAAACATGCACGCGTACCTGCCAGTTCGCCATTGTGGTCGATAAGCCGTGCCATGATTGTCCGCCCACCCACCGATCCGATGCGAAGGCCAAGTTCATAATCTTCGGTCAAGCTGCCTTCATCGAATGGCTTTCCGCCATTTGCGAGCGCCATCCGGCCAAGCAGATTCCTGCTGACCGCGCAGGCCACTCCAGCCAGCGGCAGCGCTGCGCCCAAAGCCTCGCGCACCACCATGGTTTTGCCATGGGCTTCCGCGAACTCGTCGCAATAATGGCCGCTAATCCAGCGCGAACCTGGAGATCTGACTGGTATCACGGGGAGTTGGACGGCGCCGCCCTTGGCCAGCAGGCGATCGAAAATCCGAAGTTCATCGGGATGGACCGCATCCTCTGCATCATGCAGGATAACGGCCTTGGCCTTGTATCCGCCGGCAATCTCATCGGAGAGCAACGCGTGCCACAGCCGGTTTAGACAATCCGCTTTCGTGGTCGGCCCGGAATGCTGGACGAGTACGATCCGGATGCGACCGTTTCCTGCCGCCGATGCCATTACGGAAGCTACCGAGAGCGGGTCATTCGGATAACAGCCAACGTAAATCCGGTAGTCGCAACCGCTTTCCCGCCAGTTGCGGCTACAGTGCGCAAGCATCGTGCCGATAACCGCTGACTCGCGCCACGCCGGAATGAACACCGCAAGAAGCCCCGGATCGGAGCTTTCGGCCAATTCATGCGCCATCAACGGTGGTTGCGAGCGATAATAAGCAAATTGCCGATAGACGCGCCGACCAATCCAGATGAGATCAACGCACAGGTCGTCAATAGCGCCAAGCAAAAGCCATATGGCACTGAACAACAGCAGCTCACGCTGCGCTATTTCCACGGTCGCAAATATCTGGTCCATTGACACGCGATCCCCCACCGGCGGTCGCCAGGCCGGCGCGCCGTACATCATCCAGTTGTTGAAAATCGAAGCTC
>JBGSVG010000259.1:0-2573 GCA_041753095.1 Sphingorhabdus sp.
TAAGAAGTGAGTTACGGCCATGGGCGAGAATGTCGCACCATCGCCGCAAAAGGGACGACGGCGGAAAGCCAAGAAACCGCCCCGTCGCAAAAATGCGGCACCCAAGGCTGCAAAAGTGCAGCAGACTCCGGTCGACGGCGCTGTGCGTGTAGAGCGCGTAAACGCCACAGCGCCAATTGAAAGCACCAATATTCGGCGCAACTGGTTTGATCGCACGGCCTATGCCGCGCTTGATCTTGGCACCAACAACTGCCGCTTGCTTATCGCCAAAGCAGGCGGGGACGATTTTACCGTAGTGGATGCGTTCTCGCGCGTTGTCCGTCTGGGCGAAGGACTGACCAGCACTGGCCGCATGAGCGATGAAGCGATGGACCGGGCGGTCGAGGCCTTGTCTGTGTGCGCGGAAAAGCTGAAGAAGCGCAATGTCGTGCTGGCACGCTCAGTCGCGACCGAGGCTTGCCGTCAGGCGCTCAACGGTGTCGAGTTTATCGAGCGCGTCAAGCGCGAAACCGGAATTCATCTCGATATTATCAGCCCCAAGGAAGAAGCAAGGCTCGCGGTCATGGGTTGCCATGCGCTGTTGGAGCAAGGCGAGGGACCTGCGCTGATTTTCGACATCGGTGGCGGATCAACCGAGCTGGTTCTCGTATCGACCGATGGCGTTGTCCCGCATATTCTCGATTGGGTAAGCGTGCCATGGGGCGTCGTGTCGCTAACCGAAAGCGAGCGGCAGGACGATGGCGGTCCCGAGGCACTGGCGGCCACCTATCAGGCGATGCGCGACAAGGTTTCAAGCAGTTTTGCCGAATTTGCGAGCCGTTTGCCCAAGGACAGCGGCGATCATCGTCTCCTTGGTACGTCGGGTACAGTCACCACGCTGGCCAGCGTCTATTTGAAGCTGCAAAGCTATGACCGCCGTGCAGTCGACGGATTGCATCTGCCAACCACGGCAATGCGCGAAATCAGCCAGGAACTCGCGCGCAGGTCTGTAAAGGCGCGGGCGGATTTTCCCACTATCGGGCATGAACGCGCGGACCTTGTCGTTGCAGGCTGCGCCATTCTTGAGGCCATTTTCGACATCTGGCCTGGTGAGCGACTGGGCGTTGCCGACCGCGGCATTCGCGAAGGCATATTACGAGCGTTGATGGCAAGCGATGCCAAACGTCGCAACAAACGGAACTGAAGATGGCAGACAATTTGTTCGGTGGGAAAGATTCAGGCCGTACGCTGGCAGGCAAGCAGAAGGTCAAGACTGCAAAGCGCCGCACTGCCGGGTCAACGCGTTGGCTCGAAAGGCAGTTGAACGATCCTTATGTGAAGCGCGCACACGGGGAAGGCTATCGTAGCCGGGCGGCATATAAGTTGGTCGAGCTTGATGAGAAATTTCATATCTTGCGCGGCAAGCGTGCCGTTGTTGATTTGGGTGTTGCACCCGGCGGCTGGGCACAAGTGGTTCGGCGTCAGCAACCAAAGGCTGTGATTGTCGGCATCGATTTGTTGCCGGTTGATCCAATTGAAGGTGTAACGTTGCTTGAAATGGATTTCATGCACGACAGCGCACCAGACCGACTTATCGCCGAACTTGGCGGGGCTCCGGATTTGATTCTGTCTGACATGGCTGCCAATACCGTCGGGCATAAACAAACCGACCATCTGCGAACTATGGGCCTCGTCGAGGCTGCGGTCGATTTTGCGGTGCAGGTACTCAAGCCTGGCGGCGATTTTGTCGCCAAGGTGTTTGCTGGCGGCACCGACCCGGCAATGCTTGCCGTGTTGAAGAGCAATTTTACTACGGTGAAACACGCCAAGCCGCCTGCCAGCCGCAAGGGTTCGGTGGAATGGTATGTGATTGCTCAGGGGAAGAAGGCCTGATTTCCCAGCGATTGGCGTGTGCTGCTGTGAACTGGTACTAGATCTGTATTGATCCCGGCTGAACAGTGTATTAGTGTAATAGTATACTAATACAAAGAATGGGATCCATGAAACGATTCATTGCAGTGATTTCCGTACTTCTATGCGGATGTGGCACTACCGAACAGCCAATGTTGACCTCGGCATCTCCATTGCCAGCCATGGTGAATTGCGATGCATCGGCGCCCTCCGCAAAGGATGTGCTGTTCAAAATCCCTTTCAAAATCGTCGATGGTCGCATCTACGTTGATGCCAAGGTAAACGGCAAAGGCCCGTTTGTATTCGCCATCGACACCGGCGCAAGCGGGTTAGGTAGGTCCGATGCAAGCCTTACAAAGGCGTTGGCTTTACCTATCACCAAAACCGGCGAAACCAGCGACGGGGTGAACAATGCAACGGTCGATGTAACGCGTTTCACAACTCTCGAAATCGGCGGCTATTCGCGGCAGGACATGGAGGTCATTACCCGCGATTATCGCAGCCGCATGGCACCTGAAATGGCATTTTCAGGCATAATCGGCCGGGATTTTTTCGCTGATGGAATAGTAACCATTGACTATCCGAGCCGTGCTCTATCGTTCAGCAGGACAGGAGCATTACTTCCCGGTGGAAAATTTGTCCTTTCATACGAAAAGCCGTTTCGAGTGCCAGTGATGATTGGA
>JBGSVG010000260.1:0-2860 GCA_041753095.1 Sphingorhabdus sp.
CTTGCGGTCGCGCGCCTTGCCAGCCTGCACCTTGATCCAGCCTTCTGAAATGCAATATTCCTCGACCGTCGTGCGCTTTTCGCCCTTGAAACGGATGCCGATGCCACGTGACAGCTTATCGCCGTCAAAATGCGGGCTCGCTGGGTGGATTGAAAGATGATCGGGCGGGGTGTCGGCCCCCGCGGTTTTGGGTTCGTCAGTCATGGCTCGCGCCTTTGCCGCAAAGCCCCGCGCTTGGCAAGTTTCCTAGCTCTTTTCAGGATCGAAAAATTCGACGATCAGGATATCAAGGTCAGCGGATGGCTCGAAATTCGTTTTGCGCATTTCGAATCGTGTTGGGCTGATTTTCTTCACGCCGGTTCCGCAAAAACTCAACAGATTATCTGGCTTATCCTTTTCGATGACCAGCCGGAAATTCTTAATCGGCCCTTTCCAGTTCGCGCCGGATTTCAGGACATATCTGACCCAATGTTCCGCATGCGGAACGCCAGCATAATCGTCGCCCTTGCTCGCATAGGCTTTCAGTTTTGCGGCATATGTTTTGTCAAACCCGGCAAGGAACGCCCTGTCGATGCAATATTGCTTGGCATAGTCTGCGAACCGCGTTTCGGGGTTTTTGCGATATTCGGCTACCATAGCTCCGCCGACGCTGCCGCCTGCGACTGGCACATATTCATGTTCGACGGTGATCGTCTTGCCTGCTGGGAAAATCTGCTTGCGGGTGATATGCGTGACCAGTTGCCATGCTGGCTCGACTGACTTGGGGTCATCAGACGGGCGGCGGAGCAAACCTTCCTTCAGCGCCGTCGCCTTCTGCTTTTCGGGGAGCCCGATCAGCTTTTCCATAAACTCGTAATTCTCCCAATAATCAATAGGCCAGCCAAGCTGCTTCAAGCGCGCTGATACATCCTTGCCATTCACCTCGACGCGGTCGGCGCGAGTGAGTGTCGCCGGTTTGCCATCTACTTTGGTCGAGAAGCGCAAATTGTCCCAATTGGGGTAACCCTGTTCGCTCAGATAAGGCGCGATACCCCATGGTATCGAGGGTAGGGGAAACGATACCAGCGTCTCCACATCTTTGTTACTGCGATTGGTAAAGCGGTATTTGACCCTTACGCGTTCGCGCGAAATGAAGAGGTCTTCGCTATCCATGCTGATGGCGTCGTTCTGGCGAAGTTCCAACCCGCCAACGCCAATTGCTGCGCTGCTGTCATTGGCCGATGTACTGGGCGTAAGAGCCAGCACGGCGATGGTGGCGATAAATCTCTTCATGTCTGCGCTATGCCATGTCAAAGGCGTGCAATGAAAGCTGGAAATTACGATGCAATAATCCTCGGCGCTGGCGGCGCTGGGCTGATGTGCGCTTTGACCGCCGGAAAAAACGGGCGGCGGGTACTGATTATCGATCATGCCAGTGGGCCGGGCAAGAAAATCCTGATTTCCGGCGGCGGACGGTGCAATTTTACCAACGTGAATGCAACGACTGCCCATGCGCAGGAGCGGTATCTGTCGGCCAATCCGCATTTCGCAAAATCGGCATTAGGGCGATACACCCCGCAGGATTTTATCGATCTAGTGTCGGGTTATGGTATCGCCTTTCATGAAAAAACGCTGGGGCAGTTATTCTGCGATGGCAGCGCGCGACAGATTGTTGAAATGCTAATGACGGAATGCGACAAGTCGGTTGCATCGGATGGGCACGTCGATTTCGCCTTCAATGCCCCGATTGGCGAAGTTTCGCATGACGGCGCTGTCTATCAAGTCATATATAATGGTCTGAAAGCCGCTGCACCTTCGCTGGTTATTGCGACCGGCGGCCCGAGCATCCCCAAAATGGGCGCGACTTCGTTTGCATATGATCTGGCCCGGCAGTTTGGCTTGAAAATCGTTGAGCCCCGTCCCGCTCTGGTTCCGTTGACACTTGGCGGCGATGACGTGCTGTTTCGAGAATTGTCCGGTGTATCGGCTGAAGTGGTCGCCAAGCACGGCAAAACAGAATTTCGCGAAGCTGCATTGTTTACCCACCGGGGCCTCAGCGGTCCTGCAATCTTGCAGATTAGCAGCTATTGGCGGCCGGGGGATAGCATCGGGATCGATTTTCTAGCCCGTGAAAATGCAGGTGAACTTTTGCTAGCAGAAAAGCGCGCCCGACCAAGGGCAACGTTGCGCTCCACGCTTGACCGGATGTTACCGGCGCGGCTGGCAGAAGCACTGGCCGACCGCCTCGCATTGGGTGGTAACCTCGCCGATCAAAGTGACCGTAAATTGGCCGAGGCTGGCGCGCTGCTTGATTGCTGGCCTTTCACCCCCAATGGCAGTGAAGGCTATGCCAAGGCGGAGGTAACTTTAGGCGGTATCAGCACCGATGGCCTGTCCCAGCAAACGATGGAAGCCAAGAAAGTTCCGGGCCTTTATTGCATCGGCGAGGCGGTCGATGTCACCGGTTGGCTTGGCGGTTATAATTTCCAATGGGCATGGGCGAGCGGAGTGGCGGCGGGGCAGTCAATTTAACGCTTATAAATGACTAACCAGCGGCATATTTCACCGCTGCTGCACCTCAGTTTATGGCATTTAGGCAATTTTTTGTATTTTTATTGAAGCGTGATGCATCAAAATTGGGGGTTTCTGCGTTTCTGGTCGGTCAGCAACTGACAGAAAAGGAAATATCCATGAAATTCTCCCCCGCATTGCTGCTTGGCGCAGCTTCTCTTACCCTCATAGCTAACCCCGCATTCGCGCAGGAAGCAATCGACGAAGATTGGACCGGACCTTACATCGGCGGTTCAATAGGTCTTGCCGCACAGAATAATGACCGCCGCGAAGGTGTTGTATTCGATACCAATCTCGACGGTAGCTTTGA
>JBGSVG010000261.1:0-4816 GCA_041753095.1 Sphingorhabdus sp.
CAGCTGCACGGCAATGGGGAAAGGCAAAGGGGATCGAAAAATAGTTGCGCTGGACGCCCATCATCCGTTAGGCCGATGCTCCCGCTAGGGGTTAATGGGATCTAGGAGAAACCAAATGAAGAAATTAGTCGCAACCGTAGCCGCTCTCGCATTCACCGTATCGCTTGGCGCATGTGGCCAAGCTGGCGAAAAGGCAGCAGAAGAAACCGCAGAAGCTGCCGATGCAACCGGCGAAGCTGTTGAAGCAGGCGCCGACAATGCCATGGAAGCTGCTGAAGGCGCTGCTGACGCAACTGCTGCCGCTGCTGGCGATGCTGCTGACGCAACCGCCGATGCTGCCAAGGACGCCACTGCAGCCACTGGCGCTGCTGTTGAAGAAGCTGGTAAGGACATGAAAGAAGCTGCGAAGTAATTTGCAGATAATATTCTGAAAGAGGCCCGCCCTGCATTGCAGCGGCGGGCTTTTTTTGGTGCACCCAACTGGATTCGAACCAGTGGCCCCCAGATTAGGAATCTGATGCTCTATCCTGCTGAGCTATGGGTGCGCCGAAGGCAGCCATAGCGGTGCCGGATTACAGGGTCAATTTTTTGCCGATGGCGGAACGACCGGAAACGGCAGGGGTGCAATGGCGATGCCTTCTTCGGCCAATGCCTCCGCTTCGTCTCGGCTGGTTTCACCATGGATGAGCCGGTCATCCTCTTCGCCATAATGGATTGCTCGTGCGGTTTCGGCAAATTCATCACCAACCCATTGCGATTGTTTCAGCATTTCGCTCTGGGCCGCAGCAAGCTTATGCATCATCTCGACCATCGCTGGAGGGAGCGTTGGCGCGTTCATCACTTCGCCGCTTGCAGTCTCCCTTACCTCTGAAGACTTTGCGGGCGTGGTTATAGCCTGGTTGCCTTTGCGCCCGACGTTCGGGACCGACAATATTTTGTGTACAGAGCCATCGTCACAGATCGGACAGGCAAGAAGTCCGCCGGACTGCTGAACATCGAAATCTTGCGACGAAGCGAACCAGCCTTCAAATCGATGCCCGCCACTGCAACTCAGGTCGAATGCAATCATTACGCGTTGGTTCCGGCCAGCATATTGTCCAGCCTCCCGCTATTTTCCAGTTCGCGCAAATCGTCGCTGCCGCCAATAGCGATATCATCGATGAATATCTGCGGCACCGTTCGCGCACGCGGCGCGCGCGCAACCATCTCGTCGCGCTTGGCGCCGCCCATGGTCACATCATATTCTGCGTAGTCGACGCCCTTGCCGTCGAGCAAATGCTTGGCCCGTACGCAATAGGGGCATGCGAATTTGGTGTAGATTTCAACTTTGGCTGTCATGGAAATGAAATGGTGTGCTCGCCCGCGCAAGTCAAGCGTCGAGCATGATCATATCATCGACCTCAGCCGCCTCGCCTCGCAACGCCCGCGCCCAGCAGAACAGCTGCACCCAACTCGCCCCGCTTTTTTTTAAAGCGTCGATACATCCGTCACTCGTGGCACCGGTGGTTAGAACATCGTCGACCAGTATGATTTTACGCCCTTGAAACTTGCCAACCCAGCGGGGATGCACCGCGAACGCTTTGCCAACCGCTTTACGCCGTTCTTTGGCACTTAGGCCGCGCATGCTTGGCGTCTGCCTTTGTCGGACGAGCAGGTCGGGAATATATTCCAATTGGCCAAGCCGGCTTAGTTCTTTTGCAATGAGGGCGGACTGATTGAAACTGCGCGACCACATTCGCGTCCAATGCAACGGCACCGGCGTGACGATGATCCCGCTGCGGGCATCGGGCAAATGGCGGACTAATTGATGCGCGATCATTTTTGCCAGACCAATCTTGCCCGCATATTTCAAGCGAAGCGCCACCTGACTCGACACATCATCATATTTGACCACAGCCCTGATGCCGTCATGCTTTGGTGGGCTATCCAGACAGGATGCGCACAAGGCGTCTCCCCCACGATCAAATGCAAAGGGCGACGCGCACCCGCTGCACCAGGGCGGATTGAGGAAGTTGAGTTTCTGCCAGCAATCGACGCAAAATGGTCCTCCGGCGGCGGTGATTATACCACAGCACGGGCAGCGTTCGGGCAAAACCCAATCCAGAACAGGTTTCAAAATATGGGTGCCAACCGCCATGTTCCGCTTGTCGGATAATGACTGCATCTGCACAAGGCGCAAATGAACGATGACATTCATCCGCCCGAAATATTTGACCGTCAGCGCCGACGCGCTTTGCGCGCGCGGGCTGCACGGCGAACGCCAGAGTCATTTTTGTGGGATTATATAGCTGAAGATTTGGCAGAGCGGTTGGCGGTCGTTACCCGAACGTTCGAGAACGTCTTGATGATAGGACCGATCGGGTACTGGCAGGACAAGCTATTACCGGGAACCATCGGTACAATTTTACACGCACCGCTGGGCGACGCTGAATCATGTGGTGGAAAAGTGCAGGCGATTGACGAGGACCGCCTGCCCTATGACCCTGGTAGCTTTGACCTTGTGATTTCCGCTGGCACACTCGACAGCATCAATGATTTACCGGGCGCGTTGATCCAGATCCGGCGTGTATTGAAACCGGACGGGCTATTTCTGGGACATATGTTTGGCGTTGGAACATTATCGACAATTAAGTCTGTCTTACTGGCAGCAGAGCGCGATATGGCCGCTCCGCACATCCACCCGCAAATCGATTTGCGAAGTGCCGCAGATCTTTTGGCGCGCGCCGGATTTGCTCTTCCAGTGGCTGACCAGGAAGTCATGACAGTACGATATTCGCATTGGCGTAAGATCGTTTCGGACATTCGCGATGCCGGTCTGGGTAACGCGCTAGCGGGTCCGCGAAAATATCTGGGTAAAGATTTTACCCAGCAACTGGACAATTGTTGGGCGGAAAGAGCGGACGAACACGGAAGGGTCGAAGAGTATTTCACCCATCTTCACATGAGTGGTTGGGCGCCATCCGCGCAGCAGCCGCAGCCCGCACGGCGGGGTAGCGGGCAAGTTTCGTTATCCGACATATTGCCGTTTCCGATCAAGAAATGATATTTTCTAGTGCTGATACCAGAGGAATGTCGGCGGGTGGCATCTGCAGGTCGTGCATCTCGGACGGACGCAGCCACTGAATTTCAGTTGCGTCCAGTGCCTCCGGTTCGCCACACCAATGGTGACATCGATACAGCAGCAATAGGAGGTTTCGTTCCTCCAGCGGCTCGCTGGCAAAGGTAAAAGGAACGAGATTTTTTCGATCAACGTCGATGCCGAGCTCCTCCTTCAGCTCCCTTACCAATGCTGATTCGGGCGATTCGCCGGCGTCTACCTTCCCGCCGGGGAACTCCCACAACCCTGCCATCTGACGACCCTCGGGGCGCTTTTGCAGCAATATTTCACCATCTTGGTTGGTTAATGCGGCGGCAACCACAAACAGCATTGTCGGATTTTTTTCCATTTTCTCATCACGTTGCAAGGTTTTGTTAACGCTTGTGTGGGAAATCCTGACTGCTCGCAACCAGTGAATGAAGTGGGACCAGAGATGTTGGAACTAATTCGGCGCATCAAACGATGCGAAAATGGTGCGACGGCAGTGGAGTATGGTTTGATAGTATCATTGATTGTTATCGCAATCGTTGCGTCGATGGGACAGTTCGGTTCAAGCTCGCAGAGCATGTGGAACGGGGTATCCAACAAAATTATCAACGCAACAGGTTGAGCGACGTTAACGTTTCGGTAGAGATTTATGTATTATCACTCCAACGTCGAATATTTTGTTTTAGAATATTCGCTCGGGTGAATTGAACAAGCAACAGGAGACCTAAAATGAAAGTTATCAAGAAAATCTTCAAGAATGAAGACGGCGCAACTGCAATCGAATACGGCCTGATCGCTGCTTTGATCGCTGTTGCAGCAATTACTGCAATGACCAGCCTCGGCACCAACCTGTCGAACACCTTCACGAAGGTCAGCAACAGCCTCTAATATCGGCTAGTTGAGCAGGCGTTTTCGTCTTGCAGACAATTTAAGGGCGGCAACTTCAGTTGCCGCCCTTTTTCATTTAACACCAGCTACCACGACAAAACTGGTGATATCCAATAGCTTCAATAAGTTACAATCTTGACTTTTTGGCCGGCGCTTAGTGTCATATTACCAGAAAGGCCGTTCAGGGCTCGAAACCGGTCCGCTTGCAAATTCGAGTAAGCCATCCGTGCAGCGAGTGAAGCAACGCTATCCGACTTCCCAACCGTCACCACCCGCAACACCCGGGGCTTGATTGCATCCGCCTGTTGTGTGGTTAACCGCGCCATGCTGCCGAACATTCGTTCAAACGGATTGGCATTTGCGGCCGATATTGTCAGAAAATGATATCCGACATTGCCGCCCCATTCATAAGCAAACACCGATACCTCCCGCGCACCTTGTTGTGTGTTTACGGTCGTCGATGAATAGAATGCAGGGATGCCATTGACCGTTGTCTGTCTAATTGTGCCGACCGGAATGGTCTGATTTTGTCCCGAAACAGATTTGAAAGCAGCCGCCACATAGGCTTGGCGGTCTCCGGTAAAATTTCCCTGCGTAAAAATTGCCTTGCCGCCATTGCCATTTATCGAAACGGCGTCAGTTCCGTTTTGCATCCCATAGCCGGTGGGCGCAGTGAATTTCAATTTGATGTCGCGATGCAGAAAGTCCTGACCCTCAACCACACCTTGAGCCGGGTCATCGCCGTACATCATACCGTTGATCGCCGCAAAATGCGCATCCGGCCTTCTTACGGTATTTGCAGGATAGGATTTTGCCCGCGTCGCGGCACGAACTACTCTCTTC
>JBGSVG010000262.1:0-2482 GCA_041753095.1 Sphingorhabdus sp.
ATTTTTATTATATAACCGTTGCTTCTCAACAGACGGGTCGCACGTCGGGAGACGGTATATGGCGGATGCAGGTACATTGACGCGGGCCGATTTGGCCGAAATGCTCAATCGGCAGGTTGGATTGTCGCGCGCGGATGCCGCAGCGATGATTGAGTCGATTTTGGGCCATATGACAACGGCGCTGCTCGACGGCGAAAATGTCAAAATATCCGGCTTTGGTACCTTTGTCCTTCGTGACAAGGGCCAGCGGATTGGTCGCAATCCCAAAACGGGTGTCGAGGTGCCGATTACCCCGCGCCGGGTCCTCACCTTCCGCGCCAGCCAAGGCATGCGGCAGAAAGTCAAATAGACCAACATGAACGAAAAATCCGCTGACGCATTCCGCACAATTGGCGAAATGGCCGAAGCGCTTGGCGTACGCACGCACATATTGCGCTATTGGGAAGAGCAGTTCCCGATGCTGAAGCCGCTCACGCGCGCGGGTGGACGTCGGCTGTATCGGCCCGAGGACGTGGCGTTGCTGCATACAATCAATCGATTGCTCTACAGTGAGGGCTATACCATCAAAGGTGCGCGCAAGTTTTTGAGTGGTGGCGCAATGGCGGAAGCGCCTGCGCCGGTTGCAGCATCGGCATCTACAATCGATATGTCGGCCCTGCGCGCCGTTCGCGATCGTCTAGTTGCCGCGCTGGCCGCTGCCTAAATCATATCCCGCGCATACACCATGTCACGGAATGGCGTGTCGCCAACCATGAACACGGTCTCGCCGATATGTTTAAAGCCAGCCTTTTCGTAAAAGGCCACCGCGCGGTCATTGCTTTCATAGACGGCGAGTATTAGCCGCCGTGCTGCGCGCGCCGCCGCAACCTTGAATGCCTGTTCCAGCAGCGCACGGCCATTTCCGCCGCCTTGCCACGGTCCGAGCAGGTAGATGCGTTTCAGCTCCCAGTCACCTGGTTGCTGCAACTCGGGATGCTCAGGCGGCACGAGCATGACATAACCGACCGGTGCTCCCAATGGCGTTTCGCCGATGACGATATCGACGTCTGGACTGGCCAGCTTGGCCGAATAATATTCAGTGCTATGCTCGGCTTTCAAATGTTCGATTAGCGGTTTGCCCGGATGGTCGAACGCAAAACTGGCCAGAAACGTTGCCGCCCCCAAATAAGACAGCGCCTCGGCGTCTTCTACACCTGCTTTGCGCCACGTTACCGGCGTCATTCGTCCTCGGGACCTAATTCGGCGTCAAGGTCGCGTGGGCGGATGAAATGGGTTAGCTTGCCTGCCTTACGGTCAATGTCGGCCCAGCTGTCGATATCAAGCTCCATCCGTGCGATCGCGCCGGTGGGATATTTCTCCCACACCACATCACGCAACGGCGAACTGCCATCATCGGGAACAATATCGAACACAAGGTCCTCCATCCCGGGATTATGTCCGATCATCAGCACGCTTTTCGCGCTGTCGGGCTGGTCGCGCAGCACATCCATCAACGTCGCAGAGGACGCGAGGTAGATGCGTCGATCCCAGTTCGCGTCGATACGCATCCCGCTGCCTTTTACGAACTGGTCGATTGTATCGATAACGCGGACCGCCGGGCTGGCGACGACATGATCGAAGGTGATGCCGTTTTGCTTGGCCCATTTGCCGACGACAACCGCAGCCTTCTCGCCGCGTTTGTTCAATGGTCGATCAAAATCGCGGGGAATCGCATCGTCCCAGCTTGATTTGGCGTGGCGTAGCAAAGTCAGGATCAGCGTCAAATCGGGTTACCTTCTTGCAGGGTCTGATCCGCGTCCTGCCCCAAATTTGTTGCAGGCGAAAGACCTGATTTAATGGACCTAACCGCTTCCTCCAGCCCTACGCGGCGCACCGGTGTCCCGGGCGGGAAGGCAGTCAGCAATCGGCTTGGTACGGCGGACGACAGCAAAACGAAATGCCCCTTGTCACCTGCACTGCGGATCAGCCGCCCAAACGCCTGTGCCAGTTTCGCGCGGATCATCCGGTCGTCATAATCGGTGCCACCATAAGCCAACCGCCGTGCGCGATGAAGGATGTCGGGGCGCGGCCACGGCACCTGTTCCATGATAACGAGCCGCAGAGAATGGCCGGGCACGTCGACCCCGTCGCGCAGCGCGTCGGTGCCGAGCAAGCTCGCATGGCTGTCATCACGGAAAATATCTACCAGCGTTCCGGTGTCGATCGGGTCAACATGTTGGGCATATAAGGGAAGCCCGTCGCGCGCCAGTCGGTCGGCAATCCGCGCATAAGTGGAACGCAATCGCCGGATCGCGGTGAACAGCCCGAGGGCGCCGCCGCCGGACGCACTAATCAGTGACGAATAGGCTCCGGCCAGCGCCGCCATGTCGCCGCGCTTTACGTCGGTGACGATCAGGACTTCGGCTTGCGCCGCATAATCAAACGGACTGGTCGCGGAAAAATGGTCGGCCTTGTGATCGAGATGCACCGCGCCTGTCCGGCC
>JBGSVG010000263.1:0-1841 GCA_041753095.1 Sphingorhabdus sp.
CCTATCGCAGCGTTGGAAGCGCGTATCATCGAGTTGCAGGAAGCAGCAGATGAAAGCGAAGTTGATGTTGCTGCTGAAACTTCCAAACTACGCGACAAGGCCGACAAGCAGTTGAAGGACATTTACGCAAAGCTGACCGCATGGCAAAAGACTCAGGTTGCGCGCCATCCAGAACGTCCTCATTTCAAACATTTCGTAGCTGCCGCCTTTGATGATTTCATGCCGCTGGCTGGCGATCGGGCATTTGGTGACGATCAAGCAATACTAGGCGGCCTCGCGCGGTTGGATGGCCGACGCATCATGCTTATCGGCCATGAAAAAGGCGACGATACGCAGAGCCGCCTTCATCACAATTTTGGAATGGGGAAGCCAGAAGGCTATCGCAAAGCGATCAGATTGATGGAGTTGGCTGAACGCTTCGGCATCCCGGTGGTAACTCTCGTGGATACATCCGGCGCCTTTCCGGGAATTCAGGCCGAAGAGCGGGGCCAAGCTGAAGCAATCGCCCGGTCCACTGAAAAATGTTTGCAACTGGGCGTTCCAATGATTGCCTGCATCGTGGGTGAGGGCGGATCCGGAGGTGCGGTAGCGCTTGCAGCAGCAGACCGGGTATTGATGTTCGAGCATGCGGTTTATTCGGTGATTTCCCCCGAAGGCTGCGCCTCGATATTATGGCGGACCGGCGATAAGGCGGCGGATGCCGCTCAAGCAATGAAAATGACGGCCAATGATCTCAAATTACTGAAAGTCATCGACCGCATAATTACCGAACCCATGGGTGGTGCACATCGCGACCATGCGATGGCAAGCGCAGCTTTGGGTAAAGCGATTGGCGAAGAGCTTGATGCGCTGGCAGTTTTTTCGGCGAGAGAAATCATCCAGCAGCGCCGGACAAAATTTCTGTCTATGGGCGCTTAGCCAAAGCTAAGTGATTGGCGCGAGTCAAAATTTTACGCGTACGGAACCTGAAATATGCTAATCTGGTTATAGGTAACCGGAGGAGAGCATATATGCCTGTTAGTAAAAAATGGATCGTTTTTGGTGCCGCAACGCTGGTCATTTCGAGCGTCACGATTTCTGCGCCAGTAGGAGCGCAGAAAAGCAATGTGGCGTCGGTTCCAAAACCTTTTACAGCCTCAGAGAAGTCCGAAGGTGCCAAATATCACCCCGAAATTCTGAAGGAATTCGGCGGTGCCATGCAGAGTCCGCAGACTGGCTATGTCGTGCGGGTAGGCAAAAACATTGCGGTGCAATCCGGTCTGGGTAACGCCGAGAGCGACTTTAACGTAACTTTGCTCAACTCGTCGGTGAACAACGCGTTCGCAATTCCCGGCGGCTATATCTATATCACAAGGCAGTTGGTTGCACTTTGCAACAGCGAGGCTGAAATGGCTGGGGTACTGGGCCATGAAGTCGGCCATACCGCCGCGCGGCACAGCCAAAAGCGTCAGAAAAATGCGACGTTCGCCAATATCTTGGGTGTTGGCGGCGCGATATTGGGCGGTCTGATTGGCGATAATGGCGGATTGCTAGGAGCCATTGGTGGCGGCCTTAAGCAATATGCAGGTGCTGCTGCGCAATTTCTCACCCTCAAATATTCGCGTGGGCAGGAGGAGGAGGCTGATGATTATGGCATCCGCTATCTCAGCAAAGCAGGATATGACCCGCGCGCCTTGTCGTCGATGCTCAACTCATTGGCTCTGCAGACAAGCGTTGATGCGCGCGTGGCCGGAATGGGCGACAGCCGCGTGCCGGAATGGGCAAGTACCCACCCCGACCCAGCGAAGAGAGTAGTTCGTGCCGCGACGCGGGCAAAATCCTATCCTGCAAATACCGTAAGA
>JBGSVG010000264.1:0-8764 GCA_041753095.1 Sphingorhabdus sp.
TGACTGCGCTGCCGCCTGTCAACTTCCATTACCATGCCGGGAACATAGGTTTTGGCGTAGAGCAGCTCCTCGCGGGACGTGTTGATCCGCGAAAGCGTATCGGTCGCAAACGCCCGGTCTCCCAATTCGCCATTGGCCTTAAGCCCTGTTTGTACCGCTTCATTGACCTGCCCGCGCAATGCACGGCCTGACGCGTAGATGGCGGTCGTGCCGCGCTCTTGCGGCGACAATGACAGCCATGCAGCCGCTGCGGCCAATGCAGCATTTTCAGGAACCTCGACCACATGAGGTCCAAGATGCCGCAGGGCCACTTCGATCTGGCCGCCTTGCGCTGCATATTGGGCATTGCGAAGCGTGCGGTCACGCGCGCGGATATTCAGATTCATGATCGCTGTCTCGGTACCTGCCCGCTGCATCACGTCAAACGGTTTGCCTGCATCGACCGCGCCTAGCTGTTTCTTGTCACCAATGCTGACGAAGCGGCCGAGCTCCAAGAGATTGGCAAGACGCAGCAGCTTATCCTTATCGGCATTGCCAACCATCGAGGCCTCATCGAGCATCACGACTGTGCCGCGCATATTTGCCCTAGCTTCTGCAAGTTTGAACGGATCGCTGGTACCTAGCAGCGGACCATGCTGCTTAATGAACCGCGCTACCGTCATCGAAGGAATGCCGGTATCGCGCTCGAGCATCTGGACGAGCGTATTCTGAACCGCGAGCCCTAAAACAGTGCGGCCTTCTTCTCGCAAGATATCGGCAACCGGTTTGAGCAAGGTACTTTTTCCGGCTCCTGCAATACCCTGAACGGCGATGATCCGGTTGTGTGACCCCAATATCAGCCGCCCTGCCCCTTCCTGACCGGGATTGAGGGTGATGCCATATTGAAGCTGCGAAAGCGCCTGCAGCCGTTCTCCGGCAACCCCAGCCGAAACCACTGCTGGCGCCGCCCCCCTGCCTTGGTCGACCGACGCCAATATTCGCTGTTCTGCCGCAAGCGCGTCGGCTGTAGTGACCAGATTCCGGTCTGCCCCTTTGCCCTTAAGCAGCTGACCTTGGCGCAGCAGTTGACCGACGCGCTGCTCGATCTGCGGCATGGCAGTCGGCAAGCCAAAGTCGAGCGCAGCCTTGTAAATATCGGTCTTGCCAAAGGCTGCCTCGCGCTCGCTCAGTTGCCGGATTGCAGATGCGACTGCGTGCACAGCAGCAATTTCGCTCGGCGACCGCCGACTTAAGTCGCGCGGTACCAGCGGATCACCCTGCTTTATGCCAAGTCGATCGGCGATCGCCGTTACCCATTCGCGTCCATGCGCCGCGAACTGCTGAACCCTGTCGGTCAAACTCGGTACACCGCCAATATTTGCTGCTGCGCGAGCATTAGCGCGCGCGATCACAGCTGTTGGATCGAACCCCAGCTCTGCCGCTTTATCAGACCACGAACGGCTAAGGGATGCACGGTCTTCGATGGTCACCTTGGCCGCGCGCGTCATCAGCGTGGCCGCGTCAGCCGCACCTGGCCCTTTTGAATCCATCTTCGCCAGTTGAGCGAGCACCTCTGCCCGGCGCGTACTGAACGCATCGCGCTGCTCTTTCGTAACTCCTGCCGCTTCAAAATTACCATGCTTGGATTGTTCGCCAATTTCATATCCGAGCTTTTCAACCGACAGCCTGAACCGCGCCATAGTCATTGCATTCAACAACGTATTATGTGCCCATAATTTGTCATTGCGCAGGGCGCGCCATTTGCCGTCTGACCCTTGGGTGACATTCGCCACAACTGCATGGAAGTGGGCATTAGGTTCCTGATTGCGGTTGGTATCGTGCTGGAAGAGACCCACGACGAGGTTACCGGTATGCACCACCTTTTCGCGGCCTCTAACATCCATCCGGGTCTCGGCCAAATTCTTCTCTGCCCAATGAAGCGTCTCTTTGACTGCGTCGCGATACGCATCAATGATCCGGTTATCACCCCCAACCAGCGCAATGAGCGACCAGCTTTTGGGCATTGAAAAGGTCAGGTCGGTCCCTGCCCTATGATCGCGGCCTTCGCTACCCACGCGGCTGCCGTCGGGGAGCAAGCCTTTCAATATTGCCTCGAACTGCTTGGCGTCGACCCGGCCATCAAGACCCAGTATCTCGGCACCTTTGCCAACCCACTCGCCCGAGCGGTCGGCATCGGCTCGGGTATAATAATTGTCAGCCGCGAAGTATGTGGCAGCACCGCCAGCGGTTCGGACATTGGCAACCGAAAGCATATCTCAACAGCCCTTATCCAAACCGCTGATGCGCATCACATATCCATATCGACATCACCAAGATCGACCGATGAGCGCTCGCTCAGGCCGTCTTCCAGCATCAACTTTCTGGCATCATTTGCAGTGCGATTTTGGTTAGCCGCTTGCTGTGTCGGCTTTTCCACTGGTGGATGCTGTGCCTGCGAGGCCGCCGATTTCCCGGTGGCAGTCGGATTGACGAGCGCTGCCTGTTCGGCCTCTGCGGCTTCCGCGCGGATCACAGCTGGCAAGGGCATTGAGGGACGCATTGTTGGCGAAACTTCCCCTACGCTTTGACCCCTAACAGGTGCCTTGCTACTCACAATTTTGCTTTTTGGTCCTTGCCGGTCGGCAAGTTGCTGCCGCATTTTGTCAGGGTCGCTCGCTGCCCGATTACGACCCTTCTTACCCCTCGTACGGTCGGGCCGTTCTTCCTGTTGATGTAATTTCAGTTCACCCTGCTTAGGAGCGACCGGTTTGCCAGCGCCATCGTCGTTGGATGACGGATTAGCGTTGCTGTCATCACTGCCGGGCTTTGGTTCATTTGAAGATGCCGGCAGTGGTGCAGCGCCAGCATCGTCGTCGCGATCTTCTGCCCGGCGGATAAAGGATTTGGCGCGGCGGTCGCGCGTGACGGGTGTCAGTTTGACGGGAGCTGCGGGAAAGCCATCGGGGAATTTGAGATATCCTGAAAGCCGCGGCAAGTTCATCAGCTGGTCTGGCAAGAGTAAGGGTTCGATATTCTTGCGCGGGGTCAGGCTGACAGCATCGCGGGCATTATTATAACCATAGGTATAGCCTTCTTCCATATCCCGAACCTGACGGTGACCAATGAAGTCCGAGCACCAGGTTGCAGTCTCGCGGTCGGCGGTTCCCAGGATCAATTTGGTGCGGGCGAGAGATGACAAGGTCATCGCCATATTCTCCCCGTAAACCTCTTTGAGCTTGGCATAAGCATGGATGCCCGTGACGATGGCCCCGCCAAAATTACGCGCCGTCTGAAGGCCTTTTTCGAGCGCTGGCAGGCGGTGAAGTGCACCCATTTCGTCGATGAAAAACCACAAGCGCAAGTCGGCCGAACGGTCCATCGCCATCAACGTGTTCATTGCAGTATCGAGCCAGACAGTAAGCAGCTGCGAACATACGCTCATATCGACATAACGCGCGGATATGAAGAGTATCGAGCTCGGTCTGTCTTCAGCTTCGACCCAATCGCGCACCGAGAATTTTGGACCCGAGCGCGGCAAAAGTGTGAGCGCTTTGGCATTGGCATTGAACACCGCGCGGATCGATTCCGCCATGCGAGCGGCTTCCGGTGCAGTGAGCGGATCGGCAATCGTGCCGCGCATTAATTTATGCACTGCCGAGAGATCGGCAGTCATCAATTCGCTCGCCAATGCGTCGTTGGTGCCTTTGCCGTCAGCCCGCAACCGCAGACACATTTCAACGAACAGCAGCCGGGCCGCGAGTACCCAGAACTGTTCCGAGCCGCCGCCGTCATGGGGTACCAATGCTTCAGCAGCAGCTGAAAACTCAGCCTCGTCACGGCACTCGTCAAACACGCTCCACTGCGGGCAACGCGCATCGAGTGGGTTCAAGATAATGTCGCGGTCGCTTTCGTAGAAATGTTCAATGAAAGTACCGGTCAAATCGAAGACAACCGCGCGCTGACCATTTGCGCGCGCCTCTTCCAGCATATCCGAAAGCGCCACTGTCTTCCCCATGCCGGTAGTACCGATGAGCATCGCATGGCTTTGCTCAAGCCGCCATGGATAGGTAACCTTTGCCAGATGCGAAGGGCGATAGGGAAAGACTTTTGCAATCTCGCTCGGGAGCGTCAGGCGCCACTTGCTTCCCATCGCTACGGTCAACTCGCGAGCGCGCTCCTTACTGTTGTGAGCGCGGACTTCTTCGACCAGCTCATGCAGTGTGACGAGCATTGCGCCGCGCTCATGTTTGCGCTCTTTTGAGCGGCTGCCGAAGCGCGCAGCAAACCAATAAAAGGCGATCAGCGCCGGTACCAGAAGCAGCGCAGACCGTGTTAAAGCCGCACGCAATAATTCTGACATTTGGTCCCATGCGCGCGCCACGGTTGGAAAAGTTGCCAATTCTGAAGCAGGCAGCTGCATGGTCCCGCCAAGGCCTGTTTCGAGCGCGATCAATTTCTGCGGATCGAGCTCCATAAACCCATAAATGGCAGCATAGATGCGCATCCAGACGAGATAGCGCTCATGATCGGAAAGCCCGTCTGACAGCATCCAATATGTCATGCCTGCAATGGTTGCGACGGCGACCATGATCGGACCTTTCAATCCGGCTGCAAACATGAAACCGAAGTGGCCCAGCAATTGGCTGCCACGGGTAAAATTGAGAAGGTTCCGCTTCATGTCGAAGCTCCTTCCGATGTGCTCGATGTAATCCCGAGCTGCTTGCATTTACGGCCATAAGCCTGGTGGGCGCGGTCCCGCAGGCCATGATCAGGATGTCCTGACAATAGTGCATCCAGCCCCACCATGATGAAGACCGACTGGCGGTGGATACGCTCGATGACCTTATCGTGCTGACCGGCATATTCAGATTGATCGCAGGCCGATGCGACAAGTGTGCGGACCCATTCGCTGATACTCAGATCATTGCGGGCGGCGGAGGTTCGCACGCGCTCTGCAAGCTCGCACGATACATAGACTTGTAACGACAATGGACGTGCCATTGTGGACTCCTTTCTACCAAAGGAGCCCGGTCACACTTGCGAAAGGCAGCTTTATATTTAAGTCACAGCGGAGAACATGTCAAGAACATCGAAGGCCGCCGTTTTACGTGGTTCTGACAGTTAGTGATTTGTATTCGATGCACCTGATATCCACAAATCATTTGCAATTGGAAAGTTACCATTAGCTAAATTCTGCCTTATCGTGTTGAAACTGCTAAGATTCTAAGCAGCGACCCGTCGCGTAGGGTGTGCTTAATTCCCCAGCTTCAAATTCGATCCGGTTATGCTGTTTTGATGTGATGTTTGGGTTTGCAAATCTTACCGGCGGGACCGCGGGCAATTGATGTTCAGCATCGCCAAATTGAGATGATGAGGCTGCCGAAAAGGCTATCCAAAAAGGCCCGTGAACAAGAAAAAAGGAGGAAGCCCTGATGGACTTCCTCCTCGTGAAAATAAGATCAATGTTCGTCGATCATCTTGCTTGGCACGGCATCGACCACTCGGTCCATGAGATGCTGCGGCAGCGCGCCATAATCACCTTCGTCGATGACGATATATCCTCGCTCATGATCGGTCAGAATATATTGATTGAAGTAGCTGTGAAACGACCGGGCAACTGCACAATTATGCGCTGCAATCATTGCCTGCTCGTCGGCCTGCCGGTCGGTAATGGAAAGTGCTTGTGAACCGTTCATAATATCCTCCTGAAGTTTGTTGTGAAACAACAGGCAAATTGCGGATGCGAGCGACGGGACGGGTCAAGGACCGCGCCCTAGCGCGGCCGCGCCAGCGGCGATGGGGGCAACGATTTTTTCGGCAGGTGGCGAAGCCGGCTGGCGGAAAATGGTGGGGCCCCATCGTCCTTGAGGCGGCCCCAAAGCGCGCATCACACTTATAAATCTGTGATAGAAACCTCCCCCTCTCGGAGACACAGCCTCCCACAACCCAGCGTCAGAAAACATTTTCCTACAGGCTAGTCGGCTGTCAAAAGACGTGTTGGAGGGGACTATGGCCAGCGAAAGGAACTTATATGGCCCGGTCCAAACCCAATGCGCTCGAAGCTTTAAGGAAGCTCGGCGAAGAACGCCGACTGCTCGATGCGCGTGAAGCAACCTTGCGCGAGGAAGCCGCCGCTGAACTTGGCAGGTTACTTCTCAATGGTGACACTGCATCAATCGAACCGGCAAAACTCAAGCAACTAATCCGTGCATCGATGACATTGGGAATCGATACAGCGCTCAGTAGACTTTCTGCGCCTTGAAGCACAAATGACGGCGGCATGGGGTTCGATGCCCTATGCCGCCGACTTCGGAACCCAAGCAAAAGAAAAGGCCCCGGCGGCATATGCCATCGGGGCCTGATTGCAGGAAGGGATTTGCCGATCATTCTTCGTCGATGGGCGGCGCACCTTCATTGTTACTTTCGCGCGATTTGGTCAGGAAGTCGACCTTGTCGGCGTAGATTTCGCAGCCGTAGCGCTTGTTGCCTTCAGCATCTTCCCACTGCGAATAATGGATACGGCCTTCCAGCGATACCAGCTGACCCTTGGTGCAGTATTTGGCGACATTCTGGCCGAGGCCATTGAAGCATGTGACCCGGTGGAACTCGCTGTCCTTTGCGGTATAGCCATTCTCGTCCTTGTACGTCTTCCCGTCTTTGTTGCGCGCCGGGCGGTCGGTAACAACGCTGATCGAGGTGATTGACGAGCCGCTTTGTGTTGTGCGGGTTTCTGGATCGCGGGCGATACGGCCAACGAGGATAACAAGATTTGTCATGGGTATTCTCCTGAATATTGCATCCGGGACCATCCCGGCTGCGAACCAGACAGGAGGAGCGGGCGGCAGGCACTTGCACCGCAGATACTGCGGGGAACCCCTTAAGCGCCGGGTGGTGCGGGCAGCCCTGCCAAGGGCAACACGGCCGGTAGCGTTGGGGTTGCAAGAGACTGCTGGCTGATTCATCCGGAGGTTCGCGCACACAGCCGGACTGGTCCCAGATGTGAAGTTTTACGGAGTACCTAATGCACATGTTTCTGGACGCTGGCTTATTGCCTATTCTACCCGCCAAACTGCGGCGAATGTTCCTTGATTTGCACTCCCTGCGCCCAATACAAAGTGAGCTCATGCGGCAAGGCTGAGCGGCACCGCTGGAGCGCGTTCGGGCGGTGCATCGCACGTCGGCTGGTCCAATTGGCGTCCTTTCAGCATCCAGGTCTGCGGCTGGATAAGGCGGCCCCAATCCGCAAAGGAAGGGATGAACCCCAAGTCCTCGGTGACATGCTGCTCGCCGATAAGGCGGACCGGAACGATCTTGCCGTCCGAGTTGGTGATGGTCGCACCGAACAATGTTTCGAGCATGAATATGCCTTCTGCATGATGGCGCAACGCGCGGTGCCTGGGGTCTGCAAAAATGGATTTGGATTCGTCGAACCACTGGTGCAGCGCGAGATAATCATCGCACGTCCCACCCCATTTGCGAACCGATGAAAGTGCGTGATAATAGCAATGTGCCATGACCCCCTCCTTCAAAATTCGGTTGAATGGCTGTTATAGGACGTGAAACGAAGATTGCAGTCGAGCTGGAAACTCTCTTCGCCAACATCGATCAACAGTTCGCCGAATCCACCATCATTGATCTCCCAGCCATCATGATGGCGCTCGAGCACTTCATAGGCAAAGTCTTCCAGCAGCGAAGCAAGTTTGACGTCGTCCCTGCCCTCGCGCGCAATGGCGATGTCTGGGCATTCGACCACCGCACTATCGGCGCCAAAGAAGGTGGTTTGTTCGATCGCGCCACTGTCGCCGTAGCCATCGAAACGGATCTCTACCGTGGCAATGCCATGCGCCTCGAAATGTAGCAGCAATAGCGCTTTCATCGCGGCTATTTCTATGTCTGCGGATGCATTGCGTTCAGACTGGCCTGCAAGATAATCTGCCGCCAGCTGCGAGAAATCGGTCATGATAAAGTCCTCCATTGTGCGAACCTGCCGCGGACCATCCGCAGTAGTTCGAACGCACAAAAGACGCCTTCGCTCTCACCAGAAACGCCAGCGCAAATATGCGCTGGCGCAATGAACTGGGTGCTATCAGGACGGGGTTTGATTGACCGCTTTAGGGCAAGTTCCGATAGGACCACGACGATCGACAACGGTAATGCGCCGTGCCTTTGCATCGATGACGAGACGCTCGAGCACACCATTGCCGGGAAACGCTATAATATAGCGCGGATCAAGCGAGAGCATTTGCTCGTTACGCTTGAACCCGGCGCGTGCACCAAGCCGCATATCCAGTGCAAAGGTCAGTTGCACCACACCGCGACGTTCGGCCCATGATGCAGCCAGGCGGTCGACGCCCTTCGTGTCGCCGCCATGGATCAAAACCATGTCAGGCACCCGGCCATAAACCTTGTCGAGAGTAGCCCACACATTGCTGGCAAAGGTCTTGGCATCCTCGTCTGTTGGAAACCGGCAGCGCCCACCAGCGAAGATGACTGGCGTGCCTTCTGGCATCGCAGCCTTGCGCTTTGAAGCAGACCGCGCACGCAGAAAATCGCGACCCTGCACAACGGCGGAGGTCAGCATTGCGCCGTGATTGAACCGCGAACTCGATACGGGCTTCCACGATGACCCAAACTCGTTGAGGAACAGGCCTGCTGCCACTTCGCGGATCTCTTCTAGCGCAACCATGCTGGCTTCGGCACATTGCGCCCGCTCGATCTGGGTTTCCAAATCATGCGTCAGAACTTCCGAGCCGTCATTAGTGGCAACGAGCGCGCGAACTTCGTC
>JBGSVG010000265.1:0-4413 GCA_041753095.1 Sphingorhabdus sp.
CGAAACACCCCCGCACTCCCGCTCCCGCAAAGTCCGTTCATCTGCCAGCAAGGTCATTTTGACCACGCAGAAATGGCATAGCGTCAAGGCGCGGCTTGTGTGCTGCGCATTTGAATAACGAGATGAAGGGGGCTTCCGACCAGCCGGGCACGCCATGACTGGGGGCGGTCCGATTTGGGCTTGCATAGATGCGGGTTCCGGCTGTTAAATGTAAATGGAGGACCGTGATTATGATTTCCAGAAGACCAAAAACCCTTGCCCTGCTTGCCGTCTTGACCGTTCCTGCCTGGGCCGGTGTTGCTGCGCAGGACCAGCAGGAATTGCCCGCCCAATCCGAACCCGGTACCGTCGTGACCGGAATGCCGCCAGCCGACTTGAGCGAGCTGCCCGCAGGACCCGAAATCAAGGGCTTCATTTCGGCGCGCAAGGACGACAGGGTGCAAATCACTGGCCCCGACGGCACCAAAACCGTGCTTTCGCTCAGCGAGTCGACTCAGGTTCGTTCGAGCTCCGGCCTGTTCGGCATTGGCAAAACGAAGCTTGCGACTGAACAGTTGCTCAACGGCCTGCCGGTCACGGCCAAGACCGTTTTATGGGGGGGCGGCCTTGTTGCCAGCCAGATCCGCCTGCAGAACAAGGACCTGCGTACCGCCAGCATGATCCGCAATGGCACCGAGCAGGGCTTTGCCGAGCAGACCGCAGCCACCGAAGCGCTGCGCAGCCGCGTTGCCGATATCGACCAATATAATGTCAAAGGCACGACCAACGTCTATTTCGACACCGGCAAATGGAACCTGTCGCGAGCAGCGCAAGCCGATCTGTGCGCCGCAGCAACGCAGGCAGGTGCAACCGATAACGCGCTGATGCTTGTGGTGGGATACACTGACTCGGTCGGCGATTATGACTATAACCAGACGCTCAGCGAAAAGCGCGCGTCGAAGGTCGTGAACCATCTGCAGCAGGCTTGTGGCTGGAAGCCCTATCGTATGCTGACCCCGACCGGAATGGCTGAGGCCGATCCGACCGCGGACAACAGCACAGAGGAAGGCAAGGCACAGAACCGCCGCGTTGCGGTCAACATCCTCGTCAGCAAGAGCGTCGACGGACTGTAAGAATGTGCGGGGTGGGTTTGCGCCCACCCCGATACCTCGCGCGAAGGCGCTGGCCGAGTGTCGTTCGCCGAAAATATGCTTATCCCTATCGAAGCCGCGCTCTAGGGCTTGCCCCCGCCCGCTAGGCATGACAGCAACGCAGTCAATGTCAGGATAGGGGAGCTTTCCGATGAAGTTGTTGATCAAAACCGTGCTGTTGGCCGGTGTGTCTTGTGTTTCCGCGCCTGCCTGGGCGCAAGACAAGGCCAGCCCAGAAAAGCCGAAATGGGACGTCGCCGCGCCTCCCGGGCTGACGGTGCGTCAAATCGAGATCAACACCAATGAAGGTTCGTGGATGAATCTCGACGTCAGTCCCGATGGCGGCACGCTGGCCTTTGATTTGCTCGGCGACATCTACACGATACCCGCGACCGGCGGCACGCCGACGCGGATTGCCGAGGGACTTCCCTTTGAAACCCAGCCGCGTTTTTCGCCCGACGGACGGCGCATTGCCTTTACCTCGGATCGGGGCGGCGGCGACAATATCTGGATCATGAACGCCGATGGCTCCGACAAGCGCCAGCTGACCAAAGAGGATTTCCGCCTCTTGAACCAGCCCAGCTGGAGCCCTGATGGCCGCTTCATCGCGGCGAAGAAGCATTTCACCACCGGCCGTTCGCTGGGTACCGGCGAAGTCTGGCTCTATCATGTCTCGGGCGGTGCTGGGGTCCAGCTCGTCAAAAAGCCGAACGAGCAGCACCAGAAGGAACTGGGCGAGCCGATTTACGCGCCCGACGGCAAGCATATTTATTACACCCGCAACATCACGCCCGGCCCGATCTTCCAATATGCGCAGGATTCCAACGGGCAGATTTTCGACATTGAGCGTTATGAGATCGAAACGGGTAAGACCGAAACTGCGGTTGCCGGAACAGGCGGTTCGGTGCGCGCGACGCCGTCACCGGACGGCAAGAAAATCGCCTTCGTTCGCCGCGAACGGACAAAGTCGAAGCTTTATGTGAAAGACCTGTCAACCGGCGAAGAGCGCAAGATTTATGATGCACTCGACCAAGATGTTCAGGAAACCTGGGCGGTGACGGGCGTCTATCCGAACATGGACTGGTCGCCTGATAGCAAAAGCATCTATTTCTGGGCTGGCGGCAAGATCCGCAAGGTTGATTGGCCAAGCGGTGCTACAAGTGAAGTTCCGTTCCGTATCTCTGACACGCGCGGCGTCATCGATCCGCCCCGTCCGCCAGTTGAAGTGGCACCGACGGAATTCAACACGACGATGCCGCGCAGTGTGGTGACTTCGCCCGATGGCCGCACGGTAGTGTTCGAAACGATGGGTAAGCTCTGGACCAAATCCGCCAGCGGCGGCGCGGCTAAACGCCTGACGTCGGGGTCAGAGATGGAAGGCTATCCAACCTGGTCGCGCGACGGCAAGACGATTGCTTATGTGGCATGGACCGACAAGGGCCTAGGCGAAATCCGCACGATGTCCGCATCGGGTGGCGCGTCCAAAAAGATCACAGCCCAGCCCGGCCATTATGCCCGCCCGCGCTTTTCGCCCGACGGCAAGACTATCGTCTTTGAGAAGGGCCAAGGCGGTAGCCTGACTTCGCCATTGATGTCCGACCAGCCCGGAATTTACCGCGTGTCTGCAACAGGCGGCGAAATTGTGCGCGTCAATGCTGGCGGCACAGCGCCGCATTATGGCAGCAGCAACGACCGCATCTTCTTCACGGAAAACGGCCAAAACAAGCGCTTGCTCGTCAGCGTCGATTCGAGTGGTGAAGCGAAGCGAAGCCATGCCAGCGGCGAGCTCACGACCATTTACGAGGTATCTCCCGACGGCAATAACTTCGCCTTCCGCCAGAATTACGAAGCATTTGTCATGCCGCTGATGCCCGGCACGCAGGAAGTCAGCGCGTCGCCATCAGGCGGGCCGCTTCCGGTCACGAAGGTGAGCAACGGCGGTGCCGACTATATCCATTGGAGCAACAATGGCGACGCGCTGCATTGGGCGATCGGTCCGACGCTCTATTCGGCGCAAACCAGCGCATTCTATCCCAATGCGCCTTTGGCCAAGGACGCCAAGCCAACCAAGTTCGAACCGCCCAAGACCGGCGTCTCACTTTCTATGCCGATGAAGTCGGACCGGCCTTCGGGGCTGGTCGCATTCACCGGCGCGCGGATCGTTACGATGGCGGACAAAAGCGGCGGCATAATCGACAATGGCGTGGTGCTGGTCGAAAATGACCGGATCAAGGCGGTTGGCCGCGCTGGCGAACTTGCCATTCCGGCTGGTGCGAAGACGGTAGATGTGACGGGCAAGACCATTGTCCCGGGCCTAGTTGATGCCCATGCTCACGGACCACATGGTGTCGATGAAATGACCCCGCAGCAGAATTGGGTGAACATGCTCAACCTTGCGATGGGAATTACCACGCGGCATGATCCTTCGAGCAGTGCAGCGACCGTATTCCCTGCGGTCGAGATGCAGCGCGCGGGCCTGATTGTTGGGCCTCGTAGCTTCTCAACGGGCGAAATCGTCTACGGTGCCAAGGCTGCAGATGTGTATGCTGAGATCAACAGCCTCGATGATGCTTTGGCCCATGTCCGCCGCCTGAAAGCGCAGGGCGCGCATAGCGTTAAAAACTACAACCAGCCACGCCGCGAACAGCGCCAGCAAGTAGTCGCTGCGGCGATCCAGGAAAATATGCGCTCGGTCGCCGAGGGCGGCTCCTTGTTCGGGATGGACATGAACCTGATCGCCGATGGCAACACGACGGTCGAACATAATGTGCCGCTCGATGTGTTTTACGACGATGTCGTTCAGTTTTTCTCGAAATCGAAGGTCGGCTATACACCTACGTTGGTCGTGACTTACGGCGGCCCGGCCGGTGATCCTTACTGGCGCTCGCACACCGACGTTTTCCGCCATCCATTGATGGCAAAGCATTACCCGCCGACCGAGCTCGCTGCCAATAATGCGCGGCGTGAGATTGCGCCCGAGGAAGACTATGTCGACGACAACAGCGCCCGTGAGGCGCACAAGCTGGCGAAGGCGGGCGTGCCGGTGGCTATCGGTGCACACGGACAAGAGGCCGGGATTGCCGCGCATTGGGAGCTATGGTCATTTGTGCGCGGTGGCATGTCGCCAGTCGAGGCTTTGGCCGCAGGCACCATCGAGTCTGCGCGGTCGCTTGGCTATGACAAGGATGTCGGTTCAATCGAAGTTGGCAAGCTAGCCGATCTGGTCGTGCTTGATGCTGACCCAAGCACAGACATCCGCAATTCGGACAAGGTTTCCAAAGTG
>JBGSVG010000266.1:0-6115 GCA_041753095.1 Sphingorhabdus sp.
GCCTTTAGCTCGGGCTGACCAGCGCGGTTATCCAGAACGAAGTTTTTCACGAAACGCCCAGACTGGATGTCGGCGAGAACGCGCTTCATTTCAGCCTTGGTCTCGTCGGTGATGATCCGCGGGCCGGTTGTGATGTCGCCATATTCTGCCGTGTTCGAGATCGAATAACGCATATTGGCAATACCGCCTTCGTAGAGCAGGTCGACGATTAGCTTGGTTTCATGGAGGCATTCGAAATAGGCCATTTCTGGTGCATAACCAGCTTCGGTCAGTGTTTCGAACCCGGCCTGGATCAGGTGGGTGATACCACCACAGAGAACGGCTTGCTCGCCGAATAGGTCGGTTTCGCATTCCTCGCGGAAGTTGGTTTCGATAATGCCGCTGCGTCCGCCGCCGACGCCGCTGGCATAAGCGAGAGCAATGTCATGCGCGTTGCCGCTGGCATTCTGCGCAATGGCAATCAGGCAAGGGACACCGCCACCCTTCTGATATTCGCTGCGCACCGTGTGGCCGGGGCCTTTGGGCGCAATCATGATGACATCAACATCCGCACGCGGCTCGATAAGGCCGAAATGGACGTTGAGGCCGTGAGCGAACGCCAACGCGGCGCCGGGTTTCATATTGGCGTGCAGATCGTCAGCATAAATTGCCGCCTGATGCTCGTCCGGAGCGAGGATCATGAGGATGTCCGCCCAAGCCGCCGCATCGGCGTTCGCCATGACCTTGAAGCCTGCGCCTTCCGCCTTCTTCGCGGTCGCCGAACCGGCACGCAAAGCAATCGCCACATCCGCCACGCCGCTGTCGCGCAAATTCTGGGCGTGGGCATGGCCTTGGCTGCCATAGCCGACAATCGCGACCTTCTTGTCCTTGATCAGGCCGAGGTCACAATCGGCGTCGTAATAAACCTTCATTATTTCATCCCTTTATCGTCAATATTATCTGGTTCAGTCTTCACCGGGAAAATCGGCGACGATGTTTTCAAGCTGGGTAGTGCGGTCTGCGACGACCCGTGCGCGGCAAATCCGCCCGTTGCGGTGCTCAAGGCCGCTCAACCCCGGTGTGTCATAATGCAGACAGCTTTTGTCTTTGAAGCCAATCCAGGCGCGCTGTTCTTGCAATAGGCTCGCACCCTGTTTTGTCTTGGACCCACCCACGATAGCAAGAGCGCGCTTCCAAGTCGCGTTGAGCTTTGTTTCTTCTCGCGTTACCCATGCACTGCCGCAGGCTATGGCTGCCTTGTCGCTCTGGTCGGACCCATCAACACATTGTTCAAAAGCGCGGTCCGCATTCGCCGCGCTCGCGCTGAGGCAAAGCAGAGCAGCACCGATCAGCCATTTCGTCATGACGGACCCTGACCACGCATCAGACCGACAATTCCCGTCCGCCCTACCTCGACCAGACCAACCTCGCGCATCAATGTCACAAATGTGTCGATCTTGTCCGGTCCGCCCGTGATTTCGAAAATGAAGCTGTTGACCGTCGCGTCAATGACGCGCGCGCGGTAGATATCGGCGAGGCGCATCGCCTCGACGCGCTGGTCGCCGGTGCCGCTAACCTTGACCAGCGCCAGCTCGCGTTCGACATGCGGCCCGGCTTCGGTGAGGTCGGTAACCTTGTGGACTGGCACCAGACGCTCACATTGCGCGATAATCTGGTCGATGACCGGCGGCGGGCCTTTGGTGACGATGGTGATACGGCTTGTCGCGTGGTCTTCGCTGATGTCGGCCACGGTCAGGCTGTCGATGTTATAACCGCGCGAGGTAAACATACCCGCAATCCGTGCCAGCGTCCCCGCCTCGTTATCGACGGTCAGTGTGAGGACGTGCCGCTCGGTGAATTCTTCCTTGATGTGCATTATACGAGCGCCTTTGCTTCATCATCCATCGTGCCCGACACTTCGTCCGAATGCAGGATCATCTCGGTATGCGCTGCGCCCGATGGAATCATCGGGAAGCAGTTGGCCTTCTTTGAAACGCGGCAGTCAAACATGACGGGGCCGTCATAAGCGAGCATCTCGGCAATTGCATCGTCGAGTTTCTCCGGGTCGTCGCAGCGGATGCCTTTCCAGCCATAGGCTTCGGCCAGCGCGACGAAATCGGGCAGGCTGTCCGAATAGCTTTCCGAATAGCGGCTTTCATAGGTCAGTTCCTGCCACTGGCGGACCATTCCCATCCATTCATTGTTCAGGATGAAGACCTTGATCGGCAAACGATATTGCGTGGCGGTACCCATTTCCTGAATGTTCATCTGTATTGAGGCTTCGCCAGCGATGTCGATGACAAGCGCGCCTGGATTGCCCATCTGCGCGCCGATGGCGGCGGGCATCCCATAGCCCATCGTGCCAAGACCGCCGCTCGTCAGCCATTTGTTGGGAGCTTCGAAATGGAAATGTTGCGCCGCCCACATCTGGTGCTGGCCGACTTCGGTGGTGATGATCGGAGACTTATCCTTGGTTGCCGCATAGAGCCGTTCAATGGCGAATTGCGGCATGATCTCTGCCTTGCTGGCAGGATAGTTGAGGCATTCAACGGCGCGCCAGCCCTTGATCTTGGCCCACCATTCGGTCAACGGCTGCGGCTTGACCTTGCGGCCTTTCCACACGTCGATCATCTGGCGGATAGCCGTGCCTACATCGGCGACGATGGGAAGCTCGACTCGTACGGTTTTGTTGATCGAGCTGCGGTCGATATCGACATGGACCTTGATACTGTCAGGCGAAAACGCGTCGAGGCGTCCGGTAATGCGGTCGTCAAACCGCGCGCCGAGGCACAGCATGACGTCGCACTGGTTCATCGCCATATTGGCTTCGTACGTGCCGTGCATCCCCAACATCCCGAGCCATGCCTCGCCTGATGCAGGGTAGGCACCTAGGCCCATCAACGTCGACGTTACAGGTGCGCCGGAAAGTTCGGCCAGTTCGCGCAAGGCCGTACTGGCGTCGGGCCCGGAATTGATAATGCCGCCGCCAGTGTAAAGGATAGGGGCTTTTGCATTCGCGAGCAGTTCGACCGCCTTATTGATCAACGCATATTCGGCCTCGCCAGCCGGGTGGAACCGTTGCGCCGCGTTGCTCTTGATATCGGTTGGCGCTGTCGCGACCTGGACATTCTTGGGGATGTCAATGACCACCGGGCCAGGACGGCCCTTGGTCGCGATGGCAAATGCCTCACGCACTGTTACGGCAAGGTCCGCCGGGTCTTTGACGAGGTAATTATGCTTCGAACAATGCCGGGTAATGCCAACAGTGTCGGCTTCTTGAAAAGCGTCCGTGCCGATCAATAATGTTGATACCTGACCGGTGATCACAATCAGCGGTATCGAGTCCAGAAAAGCATCGGCAATGCCAGTGACCGCATTGGTTGCGCCGGGGCCTGAAGTGACGAGCACAACGCCCGGTTTGCCGGTCGAACGCGCGTAGCCTTCAGCCGCGTGCGCAGCGCCAGCTTCATGGCGGACGAGGACGTGCTTGATCTTCTTTTGCTGGAACAGCGCGTCATAGATGGGCAGCACAGCGCCGCCCGGATAGCCGAATACGGTATCCACGCCTTGCTCAATCAGGCCATCAATCAATATCTCTGCACCGGATTTTTCGGGCACTTTTTCATCCTCAATAAACTAGTTCGGACCCTATGTTGCAGCGCAATAGGGTTCGCAAGAGCGGGCTGGCTAAAGGTTCGAAAATGGCATGTCAACTATAAATAACGTAATATAGTTTCAATTTCATGCAGATTTGAATCATTTATTTCTCGCTCCCATCGCGGCCAGTTAGCGGGAGATTGATTGCGGAACCAAGTGAACTGCCGTTTGGCATATTGCCGGGTAGCGATTTTACCCAATGTCATGGCCTCGTCGCGCGATATTTTTCCTGACAACATCGCAGAAATTTCGGGGACGCCGATAGCGCGCATGATTGGAGCGTCGGTAGGCAGGTGGCGGGACAGGAGCGCCTCAACCTCTTCAATTGCGCCATCTGTCATCATGGCATCAAAGCGCGCATCACATCGTGCATAAAGCCAGTCTCGCGGAGGCAATAATATTAGGGGGTGCAACGAAATCTCGGGTGATATCCCGCCGACCTTATCCTTGCGCCAGTCGGCAATGCTGCGACCCGTGCTTACAATCACCTCAAGCGCGCGTGTGATCCGGCTGCTATCTGCGGGCGCGAGCGCCGCTGCCGCTTGTGGGTCTTTTGCCGTAAGCGCAGCATATGCATCCGTGACTTTCATTGCGCGAATGTTTGCACGCAGGTCTGGATCGACCTCCGGTATTGGAGCAATGCCATCCAATAATGTACGCAAATACAGGCCAGTCCCACCGACGAGGATGGGCAGTTTGCCATTGCCATGCGCCTCTGCAATTGCAGGCTTCGCGTCAGCAGCCCACCGCGCCGCCGAGCAGGCATTGCGACCGTCAAGATAACCGAACAAACGATGCGGTACGCTGGCTTGTTCTGCAGGCGAGGGCTGCGCGCTCAATACCGGCAAATCGGAATAAACTTGCGCGCTGTCGGCGTTGATTATCATTACATCGCGCGATTTCGCCAGGTGCAGCGCCAATGCGGTCTTGCCGCTAGCGGTCGGACCCGCGATAAGCGCGAGCTTCGGTTTGACTCCAGGATTCGGCATGCCCATCGCGACCTTAATAGCAGCAGACGCGTGCGAAAGCGGAAGTATTTCGGATGCCTGTGACCGGTTTGCCGCTGCGGGCTGCGCGCCGGCGGAAATCGAGTGGATTGAACCAGGCAGGGCCGTTGATATCGGATTTGATGGGGATATCGAGGCCGCACGAAGCGCACTTGCTCCTCTGGAAGACAGATTCGATATCGTTGTCCAGCAAGCTGTAGGCCGGCGCAAGATGCTGCTCGTGTCCGATATGGACAGCACGATGATTACTGTCGAATGTATCGATGAGCTCGCCGATTATGCGGGTATCAAGCCACAAATCGCGGCAATCACTGAACGCGCGATGGCAGGCGAACTGGATTTTGCCGAAGCACTGAAAGCGCGTGTTGCCTTGCTTTGCGGTCTCGATGAAAAAGTTATCGCGCAATGTTTGGAGGAGCGCGTACGGCCTATGCCGGGAGCCGAGACATTTGTTCGGACGATGGTAAGTTGGGGAGCGCATACTGTGCTCGTATCGGGTGGCTTTACCAGTTTCACTGGTCCGGTTGCGGCCAATATCGGTTTTGCCGAAGTCCACGCCAATGTGCTGGAAATCGTAAGCGGAAAACTAACGGGTGGACTGGCGGGACACATTGTCGATGCAGCGACAAAACGCGCGGTGCTGGAGGCTGCGGTCACAGAAACAAGGTTCGATATGGCCGCGGCGCTGGCTGTGGGTGACGGTGCGAATGATTTGCCAATGATCGCCGCTGCGGTTGCAGGTCAGGGTCTTGGCGTCGGCTATCATCCTCGCCAGCTACTGGCCGAAGTCGCAAACTTCTCCGTTCGCCATAATGACCTGACGGCATTGCTCTATGCACAAGGCATTCGTCGAAGCGAATGGGTGCACTGATGCGCGAAACAAATTGAGCGCGCTGCAGTTATCGATATGGTCGGGCTAGTCGTTCGAAACTCAGGAGAATGTAATGCGTAAATTGCTGCCGATCCTAATCATCCCAGTCATTGCCGGTTGTTCGACGATGCGGACCGCCGAGACTGGGGCGGTATCGGAAGTTGTCACCGCAGATTTGGCGCGCGCCGATGGTTCATGGGCTGGAGTCGTCACCATTTCAAAGCGCAGCGATGGTATTTTTCTTAGTCTGTCAGGTGAAGCGACCGCTCCGGGAACCTTCGGTGTTCACATTCATAGCGTTGGAAAATGTCAGGCACCGGATTTTACTAGCGCGGGCCCACATTGGAATCCCGGTATGAAGCAGCATGGGCGCGACAATCCGATGGGATCACATGGTGGTGACCTGCCGAACATCATCGCGAGCACGGACAAAAAACTGACTTTGGAATATAAATTGCCCGACATCATGCTTGAAGGGCCAAGCGGATTGCTCGATGCTGACGGCGCGGCGCTGGTTATTCACGAGAAAGCTGACGACTATCTTACCGACCCCAGCGGAAATAGCGGAAAGCGGATTATCTGCGGTGTGTTCAAGTCGGGG
>JBGSVG010000267.1:0-5271 GCA_041753095.1 Sphingorhabdus sp.
CGCAGGTATTGATCGCGGCACCGAGATTCTGGCCATCGGTACAAACAGCTCAAATCTGGTTGCGGTGAGCGACATATTGGCATCGCAAGGGCCAAGCGGCATTACCAATGCTCTGGGTCCGAACACAGCCGGCACGAGCCGAGTGTTACGCATTACAGACGCTGCAGGCACACGCGATGTTACGGTGGCGAAGGCAGACTACAGTATTGCTCCGTTGTCGCCACGTTATGGGGTCAAGGTAATTGACAATGGCGGTCAACGCGTCGGGTACATCAACATGCGGACGTTTATTTCGACCGCCGATAATCAACTGCGATCAGCGTTTGCCGATTTCCGCGCGCAGGGCATTACCAATTTTGTTATCGACTTCCGCTACAATGGTGGCGGTCTGGTATCTACAGCGGAACTTATGGGTGATCTGCTTGGCCGAAACCGCTTCAGCAGCGATGTCTTTTCAGTTACGCGGTTTCGCACATCAAAATCATCGAACAACGAAACTCGTCGGTTCGTGTCGCAGCCGGAATCGGTTGCACCTGTCAAAATTGCATTCATCTCGACCAGTGCCACAGCTTCCGCCAGCGAACTTGTGATGAACAGCTTCATACCCTATTTAGGTACAAGCTCAGCGATTGTCGGCAGTAACAGCTTCGGAAAGCCCGTCGGTCAGATTGCACTCGACCAGACTGCGTGCGATGACCGTATTCGCGTCGTTGCCTTTGCGACAGAAAATTCCGCTGGTCAGGGCGCATATTTTTCCGGACTTGCAGAAACGATGGGCGCAACTTGCGCAGCTGCCGATGACATCACCCGACCGCTTGGCGATCCACAGGAAGCGTCGTTGCGCACTGCACTTGATTTCGTCGCCGGACGCAGTTGCACGCCGATCGCCATCGGACAAACCGCACAAAGCACAGCTTCACGGAACGAACGCCGGATTTTACCGATGCCGTCGGGTCCGAATACCGCACAGCGTGAGGTGCCAGGGTCCTTTTAGAACTCGCTCACAGTCAAAATTGAGACGCTTCACTTTGCAAGCTTGGCCGCCCTTCCCCGCCAGCTTTCAGCGAGCGTTTCAAGCTTCGCGAGCGCCTCCAATTCTGCCTTGGCACCCTCTCCTCGATGGCCGCCGCCGACGAGCAACCTGAAAACCCGTTCGACCGTCCAGTCATGGTCCGCCTGCTCGACCTGTTCGATCCGGTCACCCGGCGCAACCTCGCCTTCCTCAATCACGCGAAAATAACCGCCGCATCGCCCAGTCTTGATTACAGCACCGGTTAAGCCGTGCACACCGAAATGATGGTCGATCTTCCAGCAAGGTTGCCGTCCTTGCGCGACATCGACCAGTGCCTTGCCGATGCGAAACCTGTCCCCGATCCGCAATTTGTCTTCGGCCAGCCCCGAAGCGCTGATATTCTCGCCAAAGGCACCTGCGGTATCGAGTAGCGGGTGCGCAAAGCCTTCGCCTGCAAAATGCGCGATCCATTTGGCATAATGCTCCGCTGGATAGAAATGCACTGCCTTGTCCACCCCGCCATGCACCATGGGGTCAGCCACCTGATCGCCTTCAAAGCCCAGTCTACGCAACATCACCGGCCGCTCCACCGCCTCGCGCGCCATCGCGCTCATCTCGCCATCAGCGCGAAATGGCTTTGGGCCGCCGATAAGCAGCGTGTCTATCTGGCTCAGTATCATTCCACCTCTTAACGCCACAATATCGCCATTCCCATTGGCATTTTGCGTGTCCGTCGATAAAAGCCCATCGGATGCAAACCAGCGATCTTCGCATTGCGCTATTCAGCGGCAATTATAATTATGTCCGCGACGGTGCAAATCAGGCGCTAAACCGGCTGGTGGGATATCTGCTGCGCCAAGGCGCACAGGTTCGGGTCTATTCACCCACTGTTGCAGAACCCGCCTTCCCCGCCACTGGCGATTTGGTCAGCGTTCCTTCGATGGCCATCCCGAACCGCCCTGAATATCGCATCCCGTTATCGCTGTCTTACAAGGTGCGGCGCGATCTCGAGGCTTTCAGCCCTAATGTCGTCCATATTTCCAGCCCGGACCGGGTTGCGCGACAGGCTGTGAAATGGGCGCGCAAGCGGAACCTGCCCGTTTTGTGTTCGGTCCACACCCGCTTCGAAACCTATTTCCGATATTACAACATGTCATTTGCCGAACCGCTGGTCGAAGCATGGTTACGCAAGCTTTACCGCAAATGCGATGCGCTGGTCGCGCCGTCCGAAAGCTTTGCGCAGGTGTTGCGTGAGCAGCGGATGAACTATGACATCGACATCTGGTCCCGCGGAGTCGATCGCGAAATCTTCAATCCGCAACTCCGCGACATGGAATGGCGGCGCGCCCAAGGCCTAACTGATGAGCCAGTCGTCATAGGCTTTCTCGGGCGGCTGGTAATGGAAAAAGGCCTCGACGTATTCTCCGACGCCATCGATCAACTGCGCCGCCGACAAGTGCCGCATCAGGTGATGGTTATCGGCGAAGGCCCGGCGCGCGGGTGGTTCGAAAGTCGGCTACCGCATGCCCGCTTCGTGGGTTTCCAAGGCGGAGCCGATTTAGGCCGTGCGGTCGCGGGAATGGACCTGTTGTTCAACCCGAGCGTCACCGAAACCTTCGGCAATGTCACGCTAGAAGCAATGGCGTGCGGACTGCCGGTCGTCGCAGCCAAAGCGACGGGAAGTCAGAGCCTGGTCGAGGACAAGGTATCTGGCCGCTTGATACTGCCCGGCGCCATCAACCAGTTCGCCGATGTCTTGCAGTCCTACTGCCTCGATCCAGAATTGCGCGCCAAGCACGGCGCAGCGGGGGAGCAACGGTCGCTGGGTTACAGCTGGGATGCAATCAACCAGACCGTCGCCGATACCTATATCCGCCTGATCCGTCAGCGTGCGGCACGGTCGATGATGACTGCCTGATGCCCGACCTGTTCGGCGAGCCCGAGACTATCAAGGCTGGTCCGGCAAATGGTCCGCTGGCTGACCGCCTTCGACCAACCGACCTGTCGGAGGTCATTGGGCAAGGCCATCTGACTGGCCCCGAGGGCGCAATCGGCCGAATGGTTGCCGCTGGCAAATTGTCGTCGATGATATTGTGGGGACCGCCGGGTACTGGGAAGACCAGCATAGCACGTTTGCTGGCCGACGCCGTTGGTATGCATTACAAACCCATTTCAGCGGTGTTCTCCGGTGTAGCCGATCTCAAAAAAGCCTTTGCCGAAGCCGAAGTTATGGCACGCACCGGTAAGCAGACCTTGCTGTTTGTAGACGAAATCCATCGCTTCAACCGTGCGCAGCAAGACGGCTTTTTGCCCTTTGTGGAGAGCGGTGTCGTAACATTGGTCGGTGCGACAACCGAGAATCCGTCGTTCGAACTCAATGCGGCTTTGCTGTCGCGCACGCAGGTCATGGTGCTGCAGCGGCTCGACGAAGCGGCGCTATCGACATTGTTGGCCCGCGCCGAAGAAATCGAGCAGCGTAAGCTTCCTGTAACCAACGACGCGCGGTCGGCTTTGATTTCCAGCGCCGATGGCGACGGACGCTTTCTGCTCAACCAAGCCGAGACGTTGTTCTCCATCGCCATCGAAAGGCCACTCGACCCTCCCGCTATGGCCGCGCTGTTGCAAAGACGGATGCCGGTCTATGACAAGGACCGCGAAGGTCATTACAATCTGATCTCGGCGCTGCACAAATCCTTGCGCGGTTCAGACCCGCAAGCCGCTTTATACTGGATGGCCAGGATGTTGGTGGCGGGAGAAGAGCCTCTGTACGTGCTGCGCCGCTTGGTCCGTTTTGCCAGCGAAGACATCGGCCTTGCCGACCCGCAGGCGCTCGTCCAATGCCTTGCGGCCAAAGACGCGTATGAGTTTTTGGGTAGTCCAGAAGGCGAGCTCGCCATCGTTCAAGCGTGCCTGTACCTTGCGACAGCGCCGAAATCGAACGCCGCCTATAAAGCGCAAAAGTCGGCATGGAAGATGGCACGCGATACCGGCTCGCTAATGCCGCCAGCGCACATCCTAAACGCGCCCACAAAGCTGATGAAGGATATCGGCTATGGCAGCGGCTATGCCTATGACCATGATGCAGAAGGTGGGTTTTCCGGCGCGAATTACTGGCCCGATGACGTTGAACCTGCAAAACTCTATCAACCGGTAGAACGCGGATTTGAGCGTAAGATTATCGAGCGGTTGGAATATTGGGACAAGCTTCGCCTGCAACGGGACTCCTGAACTACATCGATTTGCTGCGCAGCATAAGTGCAGCATTCCTGAATTAAGTCTCGCACCGCTTTCATTCCATGCGCGACAGCACCATATAGCTCGGATGCGAAAATTCTCCCGCTTTGCCTGCGTCGATTGGTCCGGAGCAAAGGGCAGCCGTCATGCTGGAATTGCCCTTGCGGTTTGTGAACAAGGCCACTTGGCCCCTACCCTGATATCACCACCGGGCAAGGCGTGGTCCCGCGAAGGGATAGCTGATTGGCTGCTGGCTCAAGACGACCAGCTGTTAATCGGGTTCGATTTCAGCTTTGCGCCACCGTTAATCGAGCGTGGGTGCTATCTTCCCGGCGAGAGCCTCCCGCTAACAGCAAAAGATTTTTGGGCCTATGTCGACGGCATCTGCGATGACGAAGACTTGGGTGCAGCATCGTTTCTCGAACAGCATCACCGTCCGCATTTCTATTTTGGTGCTGCTGACGGGATAAAGGCCGATTTCCTGCACTGGCGACAATGTGAAATTCTCAACAAGAATAGCAGCGGCAAAACATCAACGGTGTACGATGCAATCGGAGCATCTCAAGTAGCAAAAGCAAGCTTCGCGGGTATGCGTTTGCTGAACAAGATTGCTCCGCATATGGCAATCTGGCCGTTCGATGATCTGCCACGCGCGGGACCGGTCGCAGTAGAGATTTATACGACGATTGCCGCAAGGGCCGCAGGCGTTGCCAAAGGGCGAAGCAAGATTCGCGATGCAGAAACGCTGGATCGCGCGCTTGAGACGCTGGGAAGCACCGCGCATGTGCCGTTGAATGCATATTCGGATCATGCAACTGATGCTATCGTCACGGCGGCCTGGCTCCGATCAGTGTCGCAAAATCCGGCGCTTTGGGCGCCGCCCGCATTAAATTCGCAAATTGCCGCAACAGAGGGCTGGACCTTTGGTATCATTTGACGCTAAGGGCGCGAATAATGTGCCGGCTTAGCTCAGTTGGTAGAGCACCTGATTTGTAATCAGGGGGTCACGAGTTCGAACCTTGTAG
>JBGSVG010000268.1:0-3534 GCA_041753095.1 Sphingorhabdus sp.
GCTCATCGCTTATTCGTCGGTTGCGCATATGGCGATTGTGACGGTCGGGCTGTTTACGTTTAACCAGCAAGGTATCGAAGGCGCGATTATCGTGATGCTCAGCCACGGCCTCGTTTCCGGCGCGTTGTTCCTGTGCGTTGGTGTCATCTATGACCGGCTGCATACGCGTGAAATCAGCCGCTACGGCGGGCTTTCGATCAACATGCCCAAATATGCATTGCTGTTCATGCTGTTCACGATGGCGAGTGTCGGCTTGCCCGGCACCAGTGGTTTTGTCGGTGAGTTTCTTGCACTGGCCGGTGCCTATAAAGTTTCAACTTGGGCAACGCTGATTGCCACGACCGGCATCATTCTCGGCGCAGGATACATGCTCTATCTGTACCGCCGCATTGCCTTTGGTGCGCAGGTCAATGCCGATGCCGCCGCAATGCCAGATATGGACAATCGCGAGATGTGGTTGCTGGCACCGATTGCTGCTGCGGTCATCTGGATGGGTGTCTATCCAGAAACATTTCTCGCCCCGATCCGCCGTGATGTCGCAACGATTGTCGCGCGCATCGAGCGTGCAGCGCCTGCAGGTGACAGCAAATTGAAACCGAATGACCCTACCACCGCGAAATATCGTGTTGGTGGTACGCATGAAAAAGCGGCTGAGGGGAGCCAACACTGATGGACCTCAACGCCTCTCTTTATCTCGTCCGTCCAGAGGCTATCCTGAGCTTTTCCGCGCTCGCTCTCCTGCTGCTTGCGGCATGGCGCAGCGAAGCGGGCAGGCTTGTTAGCATATTGTCGGTTGCGGCGCTTGTTGGCGCGGGCGCCTATGTCGTTCATTTCCTTTGCGCTGACACAAACGCGCTCGCATTCGATGGCCTGTTCGGCAATGACGCCTTTGGCAATTTCTCCAAAATTCTGATCTATGTGGCCGCCGCGATTTCGCTGATGATCGCGCCGCGCTTCCTTGAAAAAGCCGGCGCAATGCGCGCCGAATATCCGGTGCTCATATTACTTGCGGTAACGGGCATGAGCATCATGGTGTCCGCCACCGATTTGATAACGCTTTACATCGGGCTCGAACTCAACAGTCTGGCGGCTTACGTCCTTGCAAGCTTCGTGCGCAGCGACGGGCGTTCGGCCGAAGCCGGGCTTAAATATTTCGTTCTTGGCGCACTCGCGAGTGGCATATTGCTGTTCGGCATGTCACTGCTTTACGGGTTCACCGGATCGACCAGCTTCGCTGCAATTGGCACGGCTCTGAATGGCGACATCGGCCTTGGCATGATTTTCGGTATCGTTTTCGTACTATCCGGCCTTGCCTTCAAAATCAGTGCAGCGCCATTCCATATGTGGACGCCAGACGTCTACGAAGGCGCGCCAACACCCGTCACGGCCTTCTTTGCCAGCGCGCCGAAAGTTGCGGCGAGCGCGCTCACTATCCGTGTCGTCATCGAAGCATTCGGCAATGAGGCCATAGTCTGGCAGCAAATCATCATCGTCATCGCTTTGATGTCGATCATCATTGGTGCGGTCGGGGCCATTGGGCAGCAGAATCTCAAGCGCCTTATGGCTTACAGCTCGATCAACAATGTGGGCTTCATCCTGATCGGCCTAGCCGCAGGGACAGAACAGGGCGTCGCGGCGATGCTCGTCTATCTTGCCATCTATGTTGCGATGACTTTGGGCGGGTTCGTCTGCCTTATGCAGTTGCAGGACAAGGATGGCGGCTATCGCGAAACCTTCGACGATATTGCAGGCCTGTCGAAAACACGGCCCGCGCTTGCTGCCGCGTTTGCAATTTTTATGTTTAGCCTTGCTGGTATTCCACCGCTTTTCGGCTTCTGGGGTAAGCTGGTTGTCTTCAATGCAGCCGTTGCTGCGGGGCTGTTGCCACTTGCGGTCATCGGCATTGCCGCTTCGGTCATTGGCGCGTTCTATTATCTGAAGGTCGTCAAGGTTATGTATTTTGACGAACCAGCTGATGTTATTGCAGAAGGCGATGATAAGGTGTTGGCTTGGACCGGAGGCATTTTAGCCGCAGTCAACTCACCACTCGGCTATTTCACGATTCCGGTTCTCGGAGTGGTTACCGCCCAGGCAGCGAAAGCATTATTCTGACGCCCATTTTCGAAGAGGTTGCGCTGACCGGGTCGACCAACGCCGACCTGTTGCGACGTGCATCTGAAGGCGGTCCGGAAGGTCTATGGTTGCGCGCAGATGCTCAAGACGGCGGTCGGGGTCGTCTAGGGCGTCATTGGGAGAGCCCTGCCGGCAATCTTTTTGCGAGTACAATTGTCCGCTTACGCCACGCTGACCCTGCGCCATCTACGCTGGCCTTCGTCGCGGTGCTGGCCGTGCATGACATGGTGAGGCAGATTGCACCGCATGTCGCGATCCAGATCAAATGGCCGAATGATCTGTTATCTTCGGACGGTGCCAAGTTATGCGGAATACTGTTGGAGCGGACTGCTGATGCGATAATCGTCGGTATCGGCGTCAACCTTGTTTGGCACCCCAACAACCTTGATCGCAAAGTTTCTGACTTGCGCGCTTTAGGCGCAACACCGCCGAATCCGCAGGCGACGGTTGAAATCCTCGCGGATAATTTTCAGCGCTGGCTCGCCATTTGGCGTGACACAGGACTATCCGCAGTAATCCGCCAGTGGGAAGCTCACGCGCATCCAAAAGGCAGCGCGCTTGCAGCAAACCTTCCGGATGGAGAAGAATTGCAAGGGCTGTATGCTGGTCTCAGCGATGACGGCGCTTTGCAGCTTCGCTTGGCGGATGGCAGTATTCGTGCCATTCATGCCGCCGACATTTTTTTAGTATAGCCCTTCGACAAGCTCAGGGTGAGCGGAGATTTTGATGTTACTCGCAATCGATACTGGCAACACAAACGTCAAATTCGCATTGGTCGATGACAGCGGCGAGATTGTCAAACGCTGGCGGATTGCGACCGATGCGCGGCGGACAGCCGATGAATATGCGGTATGGCTCGACCAACTGATTCAGATGGCCGGTTTTCGCAGGACCGACATTAAAGCTGTCATAATCGCAACGGTGGTGCCGCGCGCTCTGCATAATCTGCAATTGCTGGCCTCGCACTATTTCGACTGCGAGGCGTTGATCGCCGGACGCGGAACTGTAGGCTGGGGCATCCAGTTGAAAGTCGATGAACCGCAATCTGTTGGTGCGGATCGTGCCGTTAATGCTATCGCTGCACAGTCGATGGCCGACGGTGACAAGATCGTTATCAGCTTTGGCACGGCAACTACCTTTGACTATATTGGCCCAGATGGCTCTTATCGCGGCGGTAGCATCGCACCGGGCGTCAATCTTTCGCTCGACGCGCTTTATGCAGCTGCCGCAATGTTGCCGCGTATTGCAATTGAACCGCCCCCAAATGAAAGCGTGATTGGTACAACGACTGTTGGACAAATGCAGATTGGCATCTATTGGGGCTATGTGGCGATGATCGAGGGATTAATCGCACGGATGAAGGCTGAAATCGGCAAACCGGTGACGGTGATTGCAACGGGT
>JBGSVG010000269.1:0-7537 GCA_041753095.1 Sphingorhabdus sp.
GATGAATTTCAGGCGATAAACCTGTGCTGTAGGGTCATATTCGGGACCAAGATATTGCATGCCGCGCATCCGTGGAACGACAGTGCCTTCAATTTCGCGCAAGGATTTAACTTTGCCCGCCGCCATATCCTGACGTGCATCGTCCTGCTCCCCGCGCCGCGCATCGGCGGGGGCGGAAAGCGACAACGCAGCAAGTGCGACCGCAGAAAGAAGCGTAATCTTGTTCAACATGGTCGTCGTCTACCCCCCACGCTTTGAACGCAAACTGAATGGGGCGTCAACCTTTTGGAAAGGATAACGCCCCTGATCCAAAATTTATTTCACCATTTCGAAGGTAAAGGAAAGCGTCGTTCCGATGCTCAGTTCACCGGGCGCAATCGGGGTCGATTTTTCAGACGCATCCATTGCGCGGGCCATCACTGGCATAGGAAAACCGCCACCCTGATTGTCAGATTCCTCAACCCGCAGCACGCGAACATCGGTATATGCAGCCTTGCGCGCCATCGATTTTGCGCGGCCCATTGCCGTAGCCCAAACCTTGTCGCGTGCAGCTTCGCGGAACTTACTGTCATCGTCGAGGCCAAAGGTCGGGCCGTTAAAATTGGTTGCGCCATCGACCGCCAACGCATCGAGGAAAGCGCTCAGTTTCTTCAAATCACGCAGCTTGGCGTTGACCATGTTCGACGCCTGAAAACCTTTGAAAACCTGTTGTCCGTTGTTATAGTCGAATTGCTGGTTCAGGCTAATCTGTGTGGTCTGGATATCCTTGTCTGCAATGCCGAGCTTTTTCAGTCGTGCAACGACCGACGCCATTTGCGTGTTGTTTAGCCGTACTGCTTCGCTCGCGGTCGGTGCCATGGTCTGCACTCCGGTCGAAAATGTCGCAATGTCCGGCTTGGTTTCAACCGTTTCGGTAACCGTCAGATCAATGACCGGATTGGTCGCGGTGATGTTTACCTGCGTTGCCATTGCTTCTCCCGCTGTCATGCTGCCCGTCGCCAACAAGGCTGCCAAAACCAATTTACGCATATCATACTCCTATAAAGTGCCGCCTGCTCAAATTGCAGTGCGGCGTGCCCATTCGATATAGGCTTTACGAAGCTGAATGGGTGCCGAACCGGGCCTGCCATCGCCGATGGCCTTGCCGTTGATCCGCACAACCGGCATCACAAAGCCAGAGGCGGAGGAAACGAAAGCTTCGCCTGCTTGTTCCGCTTCGGCGACGGTGAAGGGCCGTTCGTCGATGGTCTGCGCAACCATCGGCAAAACCGCCGCGCGGGTAATGCCGTGCAATATCTCACGATTAAGCGGGTGCGTTACCAGCACACCTTCTTTGGTGATGATATGCGCGTTCTGCGCTGTTCCCTCGGTCACCACGCCGCAGCGCTCCATCCACGCATCGTCGGCGCCGCGCGCGATGGCTTCGTTTTTCATCAGCGACGCATACAGCAACTGCGTGGTCTTAATGTCTGCCCTGCCCCAGCGCAGGTCCGGCAATATGACAACATTTATACCGCGCTCCGCGAGCGGATTATCCGCCAGCAGTCGGCTTTGCGTAAAGGCGAGGACCGTCGGCGGGGTGTTTTCGGGCGGAAACACGAAATCACGGTCAGCAGGCGCGCCGCGTGTCACTTGCCAGTAAATCATGCCTTCTTCGACGGCGTTTTGCGTCACAAGTTCGCGGCAGATAGCGAGCCAGGTCGGCGCATCCGGTGCGCCTTTGATGCCAAGCTCGCCTAGCGAACGGGCAAGGCGGCGAACGTGGCCGTCAAAATCAACCAGCCTGCCATCCAGCACGGATACAACTTCATAAACTGAGTCTGAAAACAGAAAGCCGCGGTCGAAAACCGACACCTTGGCTTCGGCTTCGGGGAGATAGTCGCCGTTAAGATAGATAGTTCGCATGGGGAAGCTTTGCGCGATGGGTTGCGCAAGGTCAACCTTCCCCCTATCCGCCCGTCAATATGTCCCAACCTCCCATCTTCGCTTTCGAAAAACTCGCCCTTCAACAAGGTGGCGGGTGGTTGTTCGAAGATATCGACCTCTTTATCGGCGCGCGTGATCGGTTGGCACTCATCGGTCGCAACGGCGCAGGCAAAACCACGCTGATGAAACTGGTCGCCGGTACAGTCGAGGCGGACAAAGGCAAACGCGTCGTCGTGCCGGGCACCAATATCGTGATGCTTGATCAGGATCCGGATGTTGCCGCCTTCGACCGGTTGGTCGATTTCGCGGTTCACGGCGAAAAAGGCCCACCCGAATACGCCGTGCGCGCAATTGCCGACCAGTTGGGCATTGATCTCGACCGCGAGGCTAAGACCGCGAGCGGCGGTGAGAAACGCCGCGCGGCCATTTGCCGCGCGTTGGCGAGCGAACCTGATTTGCTGTTGCTCGACGAGCCCACCAACCATCTCGACCTTGCCGCCATCGAATGGCTGGAGGAGTGGCTGACACGGTATCGCGGGGCGTTCATGGTCATTAGCCATGACCGGACATTCCTGACCCGCCTGACCAAACAGACTTTCTGGCTCGACCGCGGCTTGCTGCGGCGCAACGAAATCGGCTTTGGCGGCTATGATGCGTGGACCGAGCAGGTTTTTGCCGAGGACGCCCGCAACGCCAGCCGCCTCGATGCCAAGCTCAAGATCGAGGCGCACTGGCTTGAACGCGGCGTGACCGCACGGCGCAAGCGCAACCAAGGGCGACTGGCGAAATTGTGGGAAATGCGCGCGGCACGGGCAGCGATGATGGGGCCGCAAGGCGTCGCAAAGCTTGGGGCGTCGAGCGACGACAGCAAGACCAAGACGGTTATCAGCGCCGAGGGCGTGAGCAAAAGCTTTGGCGACCGTAAGATAATCGACGACTTCACGTTGCGTATCCAGCGGGGCGACCGCATCGGGATCGTCGGGGCGAATGGTGCTGGCAAGACGACGCTGATCAAATTACTGACCGGCGAAACGGAGCCTGACACCGGCAAAATCACGCTGTCGCCGACGCTGACCGGCATAGTTATCGATCAGCAACGCAAATTACTCACCCCTGAAAAGCGCGTCCGCGACGTGTTGGCCGACGGCAGCGACTGGATCGACGTGCGCGGGGTGCGCAAGCATGTGCAGGGTTATCTCAAAGAATTTCTGTTCGACCCCGAATTGATCGAGGCCCGCATCGGCACGTTGTCGGGCGGTGAGCAGTCGCGGATATTACTGGCGCGTGAGTTTGCCCGCGAGGCCAATCTGCTGGTGCTCGATGAACCGACCAACGACCTCGATCTCGAAACGCTCGACCTGCTGCAGGAAGTGATCGCCGATTATGACGGCACAGTTCTGATCGTCAGCCATGACCGCGACTTTCTTGACCGCACCGTCACGCTGACGCTTGGGCTGGCTGGCACCGGCAAGGTCGATATCATCGCCGGCGGATATGCTGACTGGGAAGCAAAGCGTGACCGCCGTGACAGGCCCGAAGCGCCCAGCAAAACTGACAAGTTCACAGTCAAATCACCCGCCAATAGTTCAACAAAGCGGCCCGCAAAATTATCCTACAAGGACCAACGCGATTATGACTTGTTGCCGGGGCGTATCGAGGAAATCGATGCGGAGATAGCAGCAGCTGAAACCGAGATCGTCGACCCGGCGTTGTACACGCGCAAGCCAGAGCGTTTTGCCGAATTGACGGCCAAGTGCGATACCCTGCGCACCGAAAAAGAGGCCGCTGAGGAGCGCTGGCTTGAATTGGCAATGCTGGTCGAAGAGATGGCATCCTAACCCGGCAAACGGTAAAACCCGGCCAACCGGTCAAGCGCAATCCGCAGCACAAGCTTTCCAGACCGCACTGGCCATGCCATTTCGCGTTCAGCGACCGGCATGCTTTCGCCCGCACAAATCACACGCCACGCGATATCGGAAAGGTCCGGCCCGAGCGCGAACAGCGCATCGTCAAAACGCTTTTTGGCCAATATCATCCGCTCGGTCTGGTTCAGTCCTGATGGCGCACCCCGTTTTTCGCGGCTGAGAGGGGTATTTTCCCACCGCATCGTCACTTGCGCGCCCATCGATGCTGCCTCGTAATCGCCCCGCAGCTTTTCACCGGCAAGCACCTGGCGGTCAGTCAGATGCCCGCGTGTATGCAGCCATGACAATGGCGATTCCGCAAGATTGACGGTCACTGTCCGATTGACTGGTCGTCCGTGCCTACCCTCGCCGGGTTCGTGAATGTGCCGCTCAACTAAGGGTCTGGGATCGGCATATTTCACAGCGGCGCTTATTTTGCGAGGCATCGGTGTTTCTCCATATTGTGCGAATCGCTCTTGCCATTTGGTGAATATTGTAGGAAAGAAAAAACCTATTTGGTAATCGGAGAAAATCGATGCAAAGCCGTATCCGCGATGTCCGCAAGGCCAAAGGGCTCACGCTTGCCGATGTTGCCGAACGCTGCAAACCCGTCACGACGGCGCAAACCATTGGACGTTTGGAGACGGGCACGCGGGTTTTGTCGCTGATATGGATTAACCGCATTGCGAATGCTCTCGGTGTCGATTCAAGCGATCTTGTTGCTCTCCCCGACCAACAATATCTGCCCGTCGCTGCGGTGCTGCACGACGATGGTACGCACGCACCGACCAAGGAAGAATGCATCATGGTGCCCAACATCGGCGACAACATGGTCGGGTTGCGGATTGCCTCAGCCACCGGTGAATATCGGCGCGGCGACGAGCTTTGGATGGAGCAGTTGCAGCCAGAGGCTTATGCTACGGCGCTAAACCTCGACGTCCTTGTCCCCCGTCCCGGCGGGCGCTTCATTTTCGGTCGACTTCTCGGGCGGGACAACGGCAAGCTGCATATCTTGCCGCTCGAGGCAGGTGCACGGCAACAGGTGGTGGCAGACCCCGCATGGATTGCCAAAGCTGTTCGGCTGGTCCGGGCGTTGTAGGCCGCTGCTTTGCGTATCCTGACCCTATCCACCCTGTTTCCCGCCGCCAGTCGCCCCAATTTCGGCATATTCGTAGAGCGTCAGACTGCCGCACTGACTGCGGTGCGTGATTTTGCCGTGACTGTCATCAATCCTGTAGGAGTTGCGCCATGGCCACTCAGCAAGATTGGCGACCATGCCGCCCACCCAAAGCTGGCGCGAGACGAGCAATGGGGTGAACTTGCGGTATACCGCCCACATTTTACCGCCATTCCCAAAGTCGGGGGACGGCTGAACCCGGGAATGATCGCCCGCGCCGTTTTGCCGCTGGTAGAACAGCTTCACACCGAAACACCGTTCGACCTCATCGACGCCGAGTTTTTCTATCCCGATGGTCCTGCTGCGATGCGGTTATCCGACGCATTGGGCATCCCCTTCACGGTCAAAGCACGCGGCGCAGACATTCATCATTGGGGACGACAGTCGGGCTGTGCAGAGCAAATCCTCGAAGCGGCGGCAAAAGCCTCCGGATTGCTGGCAGTGTCAGGCGCACTCAAAGCCGATATGGTTGCGATGGGAATGGACGCCGACAAAATCACTGTTCATTACACTGGCCTCGACCAGTCGCGCTTTGTCCCTCTTGACCGAGCTTCGGAAAAGGCGCGACTTGGCATTAGCGGCCCGCTGATTCTCAGCGTCGGTGCGCTGATCCCGCGCAAAAACCAGCATTTGTTAATTGCGGCGCTGCCTTTGCTGCCAGACGCCATATTGATGCTCGCGGGACAGGGGACAAGCGAAAATGACTATCGCGCGCTCGCAGCAAGACTGGGAGTTTCCGACCGCGTTCGCTTTCTAGGCAGCGTCCCACATGACGACCTGCCAAGACTCTTCGCCGCCGCCGACGTCATGGCGCTGGTATCGGAAAGCGAGGGGCTTGCCAATGCATGGGTCGAGGCACTGGCATGCGGCACACCAATTGTCGCGAGCGACGTCGGCGGGATTCGCGAGCTGGTCAAAACAGCAGACGCCGGCCGCATCGTCGCGCGCAATCCCGACGCCATTGCGTTAGCGATCAACGACATCCTCGCCAACCCGCCGGAACGCGAAGCGGTAGCCGAAAATGTACGGGCATTCTCGTGGGATGAGAATGCCCGCCAACTCGCGGCGTTTTTCCGCGAGATTCCAGCGCATCAAGGCTGAGCGCCGAATCCCTCGCTGATCCGTTCGCCTTTGGGCGCTGAGCCTTGGTTCTCACTTGGAATGAAGCTGTGCGGACCAACTTTCAGCCATATGAGGATAGGCGCGGCTTGGTAGACAGACGAATAAGTGCCTATCACAATCCCGAACGCCATCGCCGCGCTGAACCCGAAGATTACATCCGGCCCGAACAATACCAGCACGATCAGCGGCATCGAGATCGATACGCTGGTCATCACCGTGCGCGACAATGTTTCATTGACCGACAGGTTAAGCAAAGATGCCATATCCATCTTGCGATATTTCATCAGATTCTCGCGGATGCGGTCATACACAACGACGGTATCGTTGAGCGAATAGCCGATAATTGTCAGCAATGCGGCGATGATGTTGAGATCGAACTCCCACCCCGTCAGCGAGAATAAGCCGAATGTCAGCGTCACGTCGTGCAGCAAAGACCATATTGCCCCGACGCCGAACTGCCATTCAAACCGGAACCAGATATAGATGGAAACGCCGGCCATCGCCGCGAGCAACGCCAATATCCCTTTGCTGAACAGCTCCTCCGACACCTTACCGGAGACTGAATCGACACCGTCGATCCGTAGCCCGGGATAATCGGCCTTAAGCTTGCTGGTAATCTTGGTTGCCATCGCGTTGGACAGCTCAGGATTCTTGTCCGCACCTTCGGGAAGTTTCATCCGGATTGAAACCTGGTTTTCCTTGCCGAAACGCTGGATCGTCGGATCTCCGTAACCCAGACTACCCACCTTTTCGCGCAGCTCGGCTACCGGAGCCTCTACACTTTGCGTAAATGTAGCACGGATCATCTGACCGCCGATGAAGTCCACGCCGAAGTTGAGGCCCTTGGTTGCGACGAGGCCTATCGATGCGATCATCAGTACTATGCTGATGCCGAACGCCCATGTCCGCCATTTCAGGAAGTTGATGTTGGTATCATCGGGAACGAGTTTGAGCAGTTTCATGAGTATTTCCTCAAATCGTCAGTTCTTGCGGGCGGGTGCGTTTGACCCAGCGCGATACCCACATGCGGGTGATGGTAACGGCGGTGAAGACCGATGTGACGATGCCGATCATCAGAACGACGGCAAATCCACGGATCGGGCCAGAGCCAAAAATGAACAGCAAGACAGCGGCAATGACGTTGGTGCTGTTCGCGTCGAAAATCGCGCGACTGGCTTCTTTGTACCCAAACTCGATGGCCTGAACGACCCGTCGCCCGCGCTTGAGCTCTTCGCGTATGCGCTCGTTAATCAGCACGTTGGCATCAACCGCTGCACCGATGGTGAGAACAAAGCCTGCAATACCCGGCAGCGTCAAAGTCGCGTTGGCAAAGGCCATCACGCCCAAGATCATCGCAACGTTGATGACCAACGCAATGTTGGCATACATCCCGAAGCGACCGTAGCAG
>JBGSVG010000270.1:0-2210 GCA_041753095.1 Sphingorhabdus sp.
AGTGGACCGGACCTTATGAAGGCGTCCCCCCTTGGGATCAGGTGAAGGTGTCGCAATTTCCCGCCGCTTTTCAGGCTGCGATGGACGATTCCAAGGCAGAATTTGAAGCCATGCTGGAAAAGCCCGAGGCGATTACCTTTGAGAACACCATAACCGCAAGCGAACTTTCGGGCCAGAAAATCGGCCGACTGTTCTCGATTTGGGGCGTTCATTCATCCAACCTGTCGAATCCCGAAGTCCGGAAAATCCAGGGTGAATGGGAACCCAAAGTCAGCGCCTTTTTCTCCGAGCTCACGCTCGACGCGCGGTATTTCCAACGCGTGAAATATCTTTACGACCAGCGCGCGACGCTAAATCTGGATGCCAAGCAAATGCGGTTGCTGGAGCGGAGCTATGAAAGCCTGGTCCGCAACGGCGCTTTGCTCGACGCTGCGAAGAAAGCGCAGGTCATCGGCATCGAAACAGAACTGTCAAAGAAGTTTTCGATTTTTTCCGAAAAGGTGCTGGCTGACGAAGAAACATATATTCTTTTGACCGACGAGGCCGAACTGGCAGGTTTGCCCGAAAGCTATGTTGCAGCGACGCAAGCGGCGGCGAAATCCAAGGACAAAACCGGCTGGGCGATTGTCAACACACGCTCTGCCGTCCAGCCGTTCCTGGAAAACTCGACCCGCCGCGATTTGCGCGAAAAGGTGTGGCGTGCCTTCACCAAGCGCGGCGACAACGAAAATGCCAACGACACCAACGCGACAATCGCTGAAATTCTGAAGCTGCGTCAGGACCGCGCGGAGATCCTCGACTTCCCGACGCATGCCCACTACCGTATGGCCGATACGATGGCCAAAAACCCCGACAAGGCGATGGACCTCATGATGAAGGTCTGGCCTGCTGCGGTTGCGCGCGTGAAGGAAGAGGTGGCCGACATGCAGGCCATCGCCAATGCCGACAATGTTGCCATTGAGCCGTGGGACTATCGTTTTTACGCGGAGAAAGTCCGCAAGGCGAAATATGACCTCGATCAGGAAGCGATTAAGCCTTATTTCCAGCTCGACAATATGGTCGCAGCCATGTTCGATGCGGCAGGCAAGCTCTATGGCATGACCTTTAGCGAGAACACCGGAACGGTTCCTGTGTTCGAGCCCAAGGTACGGACGTTCGAAGTGAAGCGCGATGGCAAAGTCATTGGACTTTTCTATCTCGATAACTTTGCGCGCGCAGGCAAGCGTTCCGGCGCATGGATGACGACATATCGCAGCCAGCATAAATTGGGTGGCAAGAACGACATCATATTGGCTTCGAACAACAATAACTTCGTTCCCGGTGCCAATGGTACGCCGACCTTGATCAGCATCGACGATGCCACGACGCTGTTTCACGAATTTGGACATGCGATCCACTATTTTAACTATGACATTACTTGGCCGGGCCTGGGTGGCACGCCGCGCGATTTTGTCGAGTATCCAAGCCAAGTGAACGAGAACTGGTTGCTGACACCTTATGTGCTGAACACCTATGCCAAACACTACAAAACCGGCGAGCCAATTCCGGCCGCATTGGTCGAGAAAATCAAGGCAAGCGACACCTTCAATCAGGGTTTTGCCACGGTTGAGTATATGTCGAGCGCGATACTGGACATGAAGTTGCACAACCGGTCGACTCCGGTTGCGGATCCGGCGGCGTTCGAGCGCGATACGCTTGCGGAAATTGGCATGCCCAAGGAAATGGTGATGCGCCACCGCCTGCCGCAGTTCAATCATCTGTTTGCCGACGACGGCTATTCGGCGGGTTATTACAGCTATCTGTGGTCGGAAACGATGGATGCCGACACGTGGGCGGCGTTTACCGAGAAAGGTGATGTCTGGGACAAGGAAACCGCCGAGCGGTTCCGCTCGATGTTACTTGCCACAGGCAATGAGTCGGACCGAATCGAAGCCTATCGCGCATTTCGTGGTCGCGATCCCGACGTCAAATATATCATGAAAAAGCGTGGCTTCCCGACCGGCGAGTAACGTCGATTAGTGGTGCCCCTGCATGCGCTGGGGTGCCGCTAAATAACTGTAGATACTGATAAAAAAATATGCTCTCCTCTTTGCGGGAAAGAGGAGAGCCTACATGCCTACCGATGGGGTCGCAATTCACCGGCATGCATTGATAAAGTCGGAATGGCGCACCAATATTGGGCTTGCCCCCACACCCGATTCTTTTTCATA
>JBGSVG010000271.1:0-20628 GCA_041753095.1 Sphingorhabdus sp.
GTGTAAACGCCCAGTTTGCAATGTCGCGTTGCTCTTTACCGCTTTAGCCGCACCACGCAAGGCCCGTTCAGGCAGAAATCAGCAACGAAATCGGCTTGGCTGACTAACCCCCTATTAACCATTTTACGTCTAGAAATATCCTTACACCGCCGAATGGTTTTGGTCGCGACATATTGGAGCAAGTAATGGGTCAGTTTGACGGACAACGTGAGATCAATCTGGAGGCAATCATTGCGCCTTATGACATGGACGGCAAACTGGCGGAGAATTGCCGTAAGCTAACCGCCTATCTCGACGGTGGCTACACAGCGTTAAGCGAAGATTATTGGTCGTTCTGGACCGCGTCGAAAGAATTCGGTCCATCGCTTGATCCGGAAAGATTGCGCAAATCAACAGAGCTGCTTGCAACCTATCTAGAAATGCGGACGACCAAGTTCGAAGACCGGCAGTGGCTCAACATCAGCCGCGGCTTGATTGTCGATTCATTTGAACGCGGCGTGCCGCTAGACATGATGATGGCTGCCACCGGATCCGCTAACGGACGAGTCATTGCGCAATTGGCATCGAATAGCGCAATCGCGCCTTCTGAACTTCCAACACTGTTACAAGCCTTGTCATCGATTAATGCGATAGAACTTGGCGTTACGGCCACAATTTTCGGTCAGCAAGAGCAGCGCCGCTTTGCCGAGCAACAGCGCCTGTATTCCGCAAATTTTGAAGCGGATATCGGCAGTGCGGCCCACGCCGTTGCTGACCAGACGAATTTCTTGCGCCAGCAAGCAGCAAGCAGCTCGCAAATGGCGAATGGTATGCTGTCCAAGGCATCCGAAGTCGCGGCAGCATCGGAGCAATCCGCTGTTGCCATGCGCGAGGCGGCGCAAACTGCGGCAGGACTTATCCGAGCGATCGAGGACGCGCGAACCGAAGTTGAAACAGCGTCTGACGTTGCCAACCGCGCCGCCGCCGTCGCAACGCAAGGGGCCGCTGCCACCGACACATTGTCCGAACAGTCGCAGTCGATCGAATCGATCCTTGGCCTCATCCGGGACATTGCAGGCCAGACCAATCTGCTGGCGCTCAACGCCACCATCGAGGCTGCCCGCGCAGGCGATGCGGGACGCGGCTTTGCTGTCGTCGCCCAGGAAGTAAAAAGCCTCGCGAACCAGACAGCTCAAGCCACCGACGAAATCGCGCAGAAAATTGCGGCGATCCAAAGCGCGACCAAGGCGTCCGTCGAATCCAATGCTTCAATCCGCGAGACCGTGGATGAAGTGAAGCTGTCCGCCGAACGTATCCGTCGTGCAATGGAAGATCAGGCGCAAACGGTTACCATGATCACCGCATCGGTCGATGAAACCGCGCTGGCCGCCGACCTGATGTCGAACACGATCTCCGCAATCCGCAGCGATACCGAGAATGTCGTGTCTGAAATCATGTCGCTTGAGCAGGGCTTCACCGAAGTGAACGAAAAAATCTCCTCACTTCAGGTCAATGCCAGCAGATTTGTCGGCAACCTGATGCGATAACATTGGTTGAAATTCACGCCACGCTGTGAAAAGCAGCGCGGATGAAAACGCACATATTGATTACTGGCGCGTCACGCGGCATTGGCGCGGCAATTGCCCAAGCATTTGATCCCGAAACAACTACGGTGGTTGCGTTGTCGAGTGCAGACGGTGACCTCAGCGACCCTGAAGTCCCCGCATCATTATGGACAGCAGCGCTGGCAAAGCTGGAAGGTCGCATTGACGTTCTGATCAACAACGCCGGGATTTTCGAAGATAATCCGATCGACGCCAGCGACAGCGAATGGCTGAACAGCTGGAATCGCACTCTTCAGGTCAACCTGACCGCCAGCGCCGACCTTTGCCGCCGCGCTGTATTGCACTGGCAGCATGCCGGCACAGGCGGACGAATCGTCAATATCGCTAGCCGCGCAGCCTATCGCGGCGATAGCCCGGCGCACTGGCATTATGCGGCGTCAAAGGCAGGAATGGTGGCAATGACCAAGACGATTGCCCGCGCTTATGCCGCCCAAGGCATTTATGCCTTCGCAATCTGTCCTGGTTTTACAATGACTGGAATGGCAGAAGACTATCTCGAAAGTCGCGGCGGGGATAAATTGCTGGCCGACATTCCACTGGGCAAAGTCGCGGATCCTGAAGAAGTAGCCGCCATCGCCAAATTCTGTGCATTGGACGCGCCGCCGTCGATGACAGGCGCAATTCTTGACGTAAATGGAGCTAGTTATGTCCGTTAAACTGTTTTTGTCTTTAGCTTTTGTCGCCGCCGCAATGACCGGGTGCGCAACTGCGGAACCAGCGCAGCAAGCGAGCGTGAAAAACTTTGAAACGATCAAGCAAGCTTGCGGCGAACGTGACGGCTGGAGCGACCCTGCCCCACCGTCGCATGTCTTCGGCAATGTCTATATGGTCGGAACCTGCGGCATCACCGCGCTGCTGATTACAACGCCGGACGGTCATTTCCTGATTGATGGCGCAACCGCAGAGGCTGCGGCTGGGATTGCGGACAATATCCGCAAGCTGGGCTTTAATCCAAAGGACGTCCGCTACCTGCTGGCGTCACATGAGCATCTCGACCATGTCGGCGGCACGGCTGAGTTAAAACGAATTACCGGCGCGAAATTCGTAACCCGTTCGGCCGCAGTAGCCGCGATGGCGAGCGGCCTGCCACAAGCCGACGATCCACAACATGGCATACACCCGGCGTTTGAAGGCGTTAAAACCGACATGGTCATCGAAGACGGCGATAACCTGCGTATAGGCAAGCAGGCGCTGACCATGATTGCTACATCTGGCCACACACCGGGCGGAACAAGTTGGACATGGACATCCTGTGAGGGCAAAATCTGCCATCAAATTGTTTACGCCGACAGCCTGAACGCTGTTTCTGCTGACGCCTACCGCTTCACCGATCATCCTGCCTATGTCGCGACGTTGCGCGCTTCGATCGCACGCATCTCCAGTCTTAAAGAATGCGATATATTGATCAGCCCGCACCCCTTTCAGAGTGATTTTTTCGACCGCCTGGCAGGCGACGCGCCGCTGGTCGATCCTAAAGGCTGCGCAACCTATGCCGGTAACGCGCGCGATCGACTTGACACGCGGCTGGCCAAAGAGGCGGCCGAGTGAGTTGGCTCTTGACCCTGCCCTGCACCCGTGCGGAGGCAGAGGCTCTGCATGAAGATGACGAATGGCTTTCGCTATTCGACCCAGCGCCATCTATTGTTGCGGAAGAAGTCGAGGCATTTAACGATTCAAAATGGCAGTTGAAGGCCTATTTTCCGGATGAGCCGGAAAAAGGGGTCATAGCCGAAATACAAAACCGCATCCCGAGCGCTGCAAATGCCAAAGCGGTGGTTGAACAACTGCCTGATGAAGATTGGCTAGTCCTCAGCCAACAGGGGTTGCAACCGGTTCATGCCGGACGCTTTTATGTGCATACTTCGACGAACAAAGGGTCTGTTCCTGCGCAGGCAGTTCCCTTCCTCATCGAAGCAAGCCGCGCATTTGGTACTGGCGGCCACGAGACGACGAGCGGCTGCCTGGCGATGCTTGACCGGATGAAACGGGCCGGCAAGCGCTTCAACCTTATCGCTGACATTGGTACCGGCACTGGTTTGCTGGCCTTTGCAGCGCATCATCTTTGGCCCCACGCCTATCTGACGGCATCAGACATCGATCCCGTCAGTGTGGAGGTGACAGCCGAGAATGCAAACATCAACACTGTGCCGTTAGGCGCATCGCAGGGCCAACTTGCTTTGTGTGTGGCGACCGGCACGCATCATCCGCTAATCCGTCAACGCGCGCCTTATGACCTCGTCATTGCCAATATTCTTGCCGGGCCATTGATCGAACTTGCTCCGTCGTTGGCCGGCATATTGGACGAAGGCGGTTCGCTTATTCTTGCAGGACTATTGGATACCCAGACTGACGCGGTTCTTTCGGCTTACCGGATGCGCGGTTTCCGGCTTCAACAGCGGCGCGACATGGGCGATTGGCCCTGCTTTTGGCTGGTTAAGCGCCGGAACTATGGCTGGCAACGGCCACTGCGTGCCGACGGCCGGACGAGCCAACCGCCGGGCGATTTTGGGACATGGTGAGTAAAGCGGGATTGCCTAGCGCGTTTGGGTAAGTCATATCAGCGATAATGGCGGCAGATTCTGATATTGTGGATTTGGATTCAGCCCGTCGGGCAAGGCTCGCTGACGCGCTGGTTCGCGTAGGGCGAGGCGACCGCCACGCATTTGAAGCGGTATATCAGGCGACATCGGCGAAACTATTCGGCGTTTGCCTGCGTATCTTCCCCGACAGACATGAAGCGGAAGAAGCATTGCAGGACGCGTATCTCACCATCTGGAACAAAGCGGCGAGCTTTGAAGTCGGGCGCGCCAGCCCGATAAGCTGGTTGGTCGCGGTGACGCGCAACCGCGCGATTGACCGGTTGCGCGCCATGGGAAAGGCCGGGCTCGCATCGCTCGATGAGGCTGCTGAAATTGCCGACCCCGCGCCGCTGGCCGAGGCGCAGCTTCTTACGGCAGGCGAAGATGCTGTTCTACATGGCTGCATTAACGGTCTCGAACAACGCGACGCGCATTTCATTCGCAGCGCATTCATCGGCGGCGCGACCTATTCCGACCTTGCCCAACGCGAAGGGGAGCCGCTCGGCACGGTCAAAAGCCGAATTAGGCGCGCACTGATTAAGCTGCGCACGTGCATGGAGGGGGCTTCATGACCATGTTGAACGAAGACGATATTGCCCTGGCGGGCGAATATGTTTTGGGTTTGCTTGACGCCGCAGCGGAAGGAATCGTCGCTGCACGCATCGCCACCGACGCAGCATTTGCCGCTGAGGTCGAGGCGTGGCGCGGTCGGATGCAATCTATGTTCGTCGGCGAGGAAATACCGCCGTCGCATGTCTGGAAGGATATCGACGGCGCTCTCCCCGCGCCAACTGGACAGGATATAGGCACGGGCAAGCTGCTGTTCTGGCGCTCGCTGACCGGTATCTCGGTGGGCGCTGCCGCACTCATGGGTATATTGCTGCTGCAAAAGCCAGAAGCCGTCCCAATAGCTACGCCCGAAGCACCGCTTGTTGCCGCGTTGGGCGGCGAAACGGGCACGGCATCGCTTACCGCAAGCTATGATGCCAATAGCGGGCGGATGATACTGACCCCGGTTTCGCTCGATACCGGCAAGCTCTTTCCGGAGCTCTGGATTGTTCCGGCCGACGGCAAGGCGCGGTCGCTCGGGATCGTTGAATCCCGATCCCCCACGTCGATGATCGTACCTGCAGAGATGCGGCAATATCTGGAAGCGGGTGGCACATTGGCGATAACCCCGGAACCCGAAGGCGGCGCGCCGGGTGGCAAGGCCACCGGCCCGATTATCGCCAGCGGAAAAATCGCCACGATCTGAAAAAATTTTGCGCGCAGTGCATCCGTGCGTTGGTTGCTTCCGTTTCTGCTCACAGCACCCCATCCCCCGGACGTGCGCAGAACAGGAAAGTTGAAATTATGAAACAGACAAAGCGTATTCTCGTTGCACTTGCACTTGCATCTTCGACACTGGCCGGAAGCGCCGTTGTCGCGAATCATCACAAGATGGCAAACCCGACCGTCGGCGGGGCAGCCATGTTCCCGGCAAAGACGATAGCGGAAAATGCTTCGGCAGCGCCAAATCTTACCACGCTCGTGGCTGCTGTCAGCGCTGCAGGTTTGGTCGACACGCTCGCCAGCCCGGGCCCATTCACAGTATTCGCGCCAACCAACACGGCGTTTGAAAAACTTCCCGAAGGTACTGTCGGCACCTTGGTGAAGCCTGAAAACAAGGCAACGCTTACCAAAATCCTGACCTACCATGTGGTTGCTGGCAAGCTTACCTCAAAAGACATTGTCTCGGCGATTAAGGCGGGCGGCGGAAAAGCATCGTTGACGACCGTTGCTGGCGAAAAGCTAACGGCGCGCTTGTCGGGTAACAGCGTAGTCATCACTGACGGCAAAGGCGGTCAGTCGGCCGTCACCACTGTAGACGTTATGCAGTCGAACGGCGTGGTCCACGTCATCGATTCGGTTTTGCTGCCTTAATCCGGCAGCAAATGCGGGGGCCGGTCGCTTTTCCCTCCCTTTTTAGCGACCGGTCCCTTCAGCATATTTCTGCGTGCCCTTTGTAATCACCTCATCATCAGCCAGAATTTCGGCAATGGCGATGTCGGGCAACTCCTCCAATTCTGCGTATAGCGGCGCGAAATCAGTCTCCACGGTTACTTTCAGCAAATGATCGAGGCTGGGGATCACAAAATAATTCTGCTGGTAGTCATCGATTCGGTAGCCAGTCCGCATAACCCGCATGAGGTCGAAGCCAATGCGGTTCGGGCTGGGATCATCCAACGCGAAGACACTTTCTCCATAGCTTGAAACAATACCTGCGCCGTAAATTCGCAATCCGTCGGGCTGCTGGATCAAGCCGAACTCCACCGTATACCAATAGAGCCGCGCCAGATGATCGAGCGCGCCGAAGCCAAGGCTTCGCAGGCCACCTTTGCCGTAGGCGACCATATAATCTGCAAACACCGGGTCAGCTAGCATGGGCACATGACCGAATACGTCATGGAACACATCGGGCTCTTGCAAATAGTCGAGCTGCTCCGGCGTGCGGATAAAATTGCCCGCGGGAAAACGCCGGTTGGCCAAATGGTCAAAGAATATATCGTCAGGCACCAGCCCCGGTACTGCGACAACCTGCCATCCGGTTGCCGCGAGCAACCTTTCATTGAGCTCGCGGTAATCCGGGATGCCGGGCTTCGACAGTTTCAGCACGTCCATCCCGCGCAAAAACGCGTCGGCCGCCCTGCCCGGCAGCATTTCCGATTGCCGCGCAAACAGCCGGTCCCACATCGCATGCTCATCGGCGTTGAACTTTTCCCAATTCTGGGAGACCGTCCAGTCGGCATTTGCGCCTTCAGGCGGGGTGTCATAGACATGCTGAAAATCGGCCATAAGAAAGTGGTTACACTTGAAACTGTTTCGCATCAACAGCCTGTGGACAGCATTGCGGGCGCTAGTCGGTTGGCCGTTGCTGGCTATCGGAAGTTACATGGTGGCGGCGCTGATCGGCAGCCACATACCCGCGAATAGCAAATGGCAGCAACCGGCGGAAGGCGTCGACATTTTTGTGGAAACCAATGGCGTGCATGTCAGCCTGATCGTCCCGATGTCGGCCGCTGGTGATGACTTGAGCGATCTCATTCGCCCCGACCAAGTCGCAAACCCTGAGCTTTATGGCACCCATGTGATGGTTGGCTGGGGGCATAAGCGTGTTTACCGCAATGCCCGAACGTGGGCCGACGTAAAAAGCCGCGACATTGCCAGCGCCATTATTGGTTCGGACGATACCACGCTGCACATTTACCACCTGATAAATCCTCAGCCTTTATCCTACCGAAGAATGCTGAGGGTTACGCCTGAGCAATTTCACATCATTGTCACGCAAATCCGAAACACCTTCAGGCTCGATGCTGGTGGCAAAAGCCACGCCTACCCCGCTTATGGTCCGGACAATATATTCTATGATTCAAACGGCCACTACAGCGCTTTCAATACCTGTAACACGTGGACAGGCGACGTGTTGCGGCGTGCTGGCGTCCGGATGGGTATTTGGACGCCAATGCCTGGTGGCATTATGCGCTGGTTCCCCGCTCCATCCATGCCTTCAAGCCCTCAGGATCGACGATCGTTAGATAACGGTAATGCCGCTCGATAAATCTGGCTTTTTCGAGCTCGGCTAAAGACGACGCGATGGTCATTCGGGAAACTCCAACGAGCTCCGCCAGTTCCTGCTGCTTGATACTCAGCTTTATAGGTGCTGTCATACCTTCACCCAGCGCTATTAGGCGCTGGGCCAACCTTTGAGGTGCCGACATGTTGCGAAACAGAAACATGCTGTTCAACGCCTCCTGCAGCTGGGTCGCCAATATTCGCAGCAATTCGCGCGTGATGTCGGGCGATGCCGCCATGGCGTTTGTAAGGTGTGTTTCTGCAATCCATAAGCCCTCGACCTGCCCCATAGCCTGCGCGTCAACCACACGCGGGAACTGACCGAAGCACGCCAACTCGCCGAAACTGTCCCCAGCCCCCATGATTGCAATGACCTGCATATCGCCTAACTCGCTGTACGATCCGATTTTAACCTGGCCTTTGGTAATCAGCCACAGCCCGTCGGCCGGATCGCCTCTGTGATAAAGGAACTGTCCATCGCGAAAGCTTTTGCGAATCGCCGAGCCGCGCAATTTCGCCTGCAAAGCAGCAGGAAACGCCGCAAACAGGGCTGGCGCAGAAATTGATCGGCTTGAATTTTCGGGCATAATTTACAAATGTAAAGCACTTAACATTATCGTCTGTCAAATGGTCATATCTCTGTCACATATACAGCCCCGTCGAAGTCGCGGCCTTTCGGGGGAAAGCCGGGATTTCGATAAGAACGTTGAGTTCAGTTTTTGGGGCGGGTTCGGACCCGGTGGCACGAGGGGGGTTGCCGCGGTTCTGACGGCGCGCTGGTTGCTCCTTTTCTGGCCAGCGCGCCGTCTGCTTTCCTCACCAAGTGAAATGATATCTGCCTGACATTCGTTTGCGCTCGGCTCTGCTATGAACGGTCGTAAGGGGAGAACGTCATGCAAGCATCAACCTTTGCTGTTATCGGGATATATATCGCTTTCGGAATCATCGAGCTTTTCCGGTCCAACCTGTTCGGCAAAGCCGAGCAAAGCCGCCACGATGGCATTGTCGAGGTCATCAGTGCGATCATGGTGTTGGTGATCACCCAACCGACAATTCTGCTTTTCGTCCAATATATCATGGGCGCGTATTTGCCTGAGTATCGCGATAGCTTAGCGAGCCTCAACATATTCGCCGCCATTGCGCTATTCCTGATATTTGAAGATATGATGCAATATTGGTGGCACCGTGCGTCGCATTCGACGCCGTGGCTCTATAACCTGCACCGCGCGCACCATAATGGGCGTTATATGAGCATCCGCCTCGTATACCGGAACAACATCATATATTATGCGATGATGCCAAGCATATGGTTCGCCTCGGTGCTGATTTACCTCGGGCTGGGATGGGTTTATGCGGGCTACATCATCGTCAAGCAGCTGGTGATTATCGGTGCGCACAGCGATGTCGCCTGGGACAAACCGTTGTATAAGATAAAGGCGCTGTCACCAATCATGTGGGTCGTTGAGCGCACGATCAGCACACCCGCCACGCACCACGCACATCATGGCCGTCATTATGACGACCCGGCAGTCAATTATAAGGGCAATTTCGGCAATTTGCTGTTCTTTTGGGATGTGCTGTTCGGCACTGCGAAGATCACCCGCACCTACCCGCAAAGCTATGGTGTGGAGAATTTGCCCGATGCAACTTTGGGGCAACAATTGCTGTGGCCGATATTTCCGGAGAACAAGGACCTGGAGCGTATTGTGCCGGGGGCAAGGCCAGCCAGCTAGGCGCTCCCAACAATCGCCGCCCATTCGGCTTCGTCAATGACGGGAATACCAAGCGCGGTTGCCTGTTTCAGTTTTGACCCGGCACCCGGCCCCGCGACCACCAAGTCAGTTTTTGCACTCACCGATCCAGAAGCTTTCGCCCCAAGTGCTTCTGCCTGCGCCTTGGCCTCATCGCGGCTCATTGTTTCGAGCTTGCCGGTGAAGACGATAGTTTTGCCGGTCCACTCACTTTCGCGGATATTCGACACATAGGCTGGGGGCGACACTTCGCGCAGCAGGTCATCCCAAACCGACAGATTGTGCGGTTCGTGGAAAAAATCGCCTAATGCGTCCGCCACGGTCGGACCAATTCCGTCGATTGCGGTTATTTCGGTAACAGCGGTCTCGTCGCTCTGGGCCAGACGAATGCCGATATCCTTGACCGCCTGCAGCGAGCCAAAATTTTTGAACAGGTCTTTGGCGGTCACAGTACCGATGTGCCTTATGCCAAGGCCGAACAATAGCCTGCCGCCGTCAGGCCCGCGTTTGGTCTCGATGGCTGCCAACAGGTTATCCACAGACTTTTCCTGCCAGCCTTCGCGCTTCAATATCGCGTCCCGCTTATACCGCAGGCGGAATATATCGGCGGGACTTTCCAGCCAACCGAGGTCAAAAAATTCCTGAATGGTTTTCTCGCCAAGCCCCTCAATATCGAGCGCGGAGCGACTGACAAAATGGATCAGGCGTTGGACGCGCTGTGCCGGACAAATCAGTCCGCCTGTGCAGCGAACATCGACCTCACCCTCTTCAGCAACTGCTTCAGACCCGCATTCAGGGCAATATTCGGGAAAGCTGTAAGCGTTTCGTGATGCATCCGCAGTCAGATTCTCGACAATCTGCGGGATGACGTCCCCTGCCCGCTGCACAACAATGCGGTCGCCCGGTCGTACGCCAAGCCGTCCGATTTCGTCGCGGTTGTGCAAGGTCACATTTGAAACGACCACACCACCCACGGTCACCGGCGTCAAACGGCCGACGGGCGTCAACTTGCCGGTTCGCCCGACCTGAATGTCGATAGCCTCGAGCGTCGTCTCCGCGCGTTCAGCAGGAAATTTATGTGCAATGGCCCAGCGCGGCGCTTTCGCGACGAAGCCCAGCCGCTCCTGCCAGTCGAGCCGGTCGACCTTGTAAACCACGCCATCGATATCATAGGGCATATCCGCCCGTTGCCGCTCTATCGCGGCATAATGCGCCAGCGCGCTTTGTGCCCCATCGACGCGTTTCAATAACGGCGAAACCGGAACGCCCCATTCGGCAATTATCGCCAAAACGCCAGCCTGGGTGTCGGCAGGCAGTGCACTCGCCTCACCCCATCCGTGCGCGAGAAAGCGCAACGGACGCGATGCCGTTATCTTGGCATCCTTCTGCCGCAATGATCCCGCAGCTGCATTGCGCGGATTGGCAAATATCTTGCCGCTTTTCGCCGCCTGCTCTGCATTCAGCGCCGCAAAGTCGGATTTGGCCATATAGACTTCGCCGCGGACTTCGAAAACGGCAGGCACTTCGCCATGCAAATGCGGCGGAATATCGGCGATATAGGCAACGTTTGCCGTCACATCCTCCCCGATTGTGCCGTCACCTCGGGTCGCCGCTTGCGTCAGCGCGCCGTCTTCATACCGCAGAGAAAGCGACAGCCCGTCAATCTTGTCCTCGGCGGTCAGTGCAACTTCCGTGCCGTCAGCAAGGTTTAAAAACCGGCGCACCCGCGCGACGAAATCAGCGACATCCTCGGCATCGAATGCATTGTCGAGGCTCATCATCCGCTTGGCATGTGCAATCTTTTTAAGCCCGGATGCATCGACCGCAGCACCGACGGCCTTGTTTGGACTATCCGAGCGCACAAGATGCGGAAACGCGGCCTCCAGCTCGTTATTCCGCCGCACAAGTGCATCATATTCCGCGTCTGAAATCTCCGGCGAGTCTTCTGTGTGATACAGCTTATTGTGATGGGCGATGGCCTTGGCCAACCGCATCAGCTCATTGGCCGCCTCGGCTTCAGACGTCACCTATCGCTCCAGGGGCTTGGTCAAATCGAACGACACGCGAAACAGCCGTCCGGGGCGCGAAAGTTCATAAACCAACGCCTGCCCCGGCTCGATTTCAAACGCCCATATGTTCGTGTTCGAAACTGCGCGGCTTTCCTTGGTAAACATTGCCTTGGAAAAAGCATCGACCGGAAATTCCTGCCGCGCCGCAGTGCCCACCGCAGATGTGTCGCCGCCATATTGCGAGACGGGGTCTTCTGTGCCGTCTTTCAGCATATGCCGGTGCTTCAGGCGCAATCCGCTCTCGGTCCGGGAGATGATCCATGTGCGTGAACGGTCTTCGCCCACATCGAAGGCGATCAGGATTTCGCGAGGCGAACATTCACGGGCATGGGCTTGCAACTTGGCTGTCGCGAAACTTGCGTCACTCTCATTTCCAGCGATCATTTTACCCGCAAAGCTTTTGCCGCAAAGCGCGGACATCCGTTGGAAAAACTGGTCCGTCGGCGAAGCGGGTTCAGGCGTGGAGGCACAGCCGCCAAGGACCAGAGCTAGGTAAAGAACTGATTTTTTCACACTACCTCCAACAGCCGCTCGGCTAGCGCTTTTTCCTCGCCGGTTACTTCCGCATCACATAACATGCGTGCGGCTTTCTGCCGGCGCGCAATAGGGTCCGGCATAGTCATGCGAGTTCCAGCAAGGGTGTTTCCGGAATTTTCTGACCATCAAAGGCATGCTCAGCGTATGGGCCGTTAACATCCACCCAGTGAAGGAAAAGATGCGCCGACCACCGATTGGGATTTGGCGTGATCCGCCCGTGCAGGCGATGGACACCTTGGTACAGAACTGCATCGCCGGGCATCATTGGCACGGAAGAAAATTTTTCGTCACCAAAGTCTTCATCGGCGCGCTGTTTGGGTTTTTCGATGTGATTTTCTCCGACCTCCAGTGCCCATGGACGTTCATCACTGGATGCCAGCAGCAACGAAATGCTGTGTTCGCAGGCATAACGATCAGAATGCACTCTGCAAATATCGCCCTGTTTGTAAACACGAAAATAGCAATAGGTTGGCCGAAGATCACGACGCACCAACGCGCTGATAGCAGGGGTCATGCCCCACAAGAAAGAGAGCATAGGTGCATAGTGCCAACCATAGATTTCGATCGCCTCCTCACGCAGCAGATCCGATCCGCGTTTCAAGCTTCCAAATGAGACGCCGCCACGTATAAAATCGGTCTTAAGCTTGGCCAAGAAAGCGCGTGCGACATCATGCGGCACGAATGATTTAAGCGCCACATAGCCGTCATCCCAATAGTTGTTACTCACACTACCTCCAACAGCCGCTCGGCTTGAGCTCTTGCCTCGTCGGTTACCTCCGCACCAGACAACATTCGTGCAATCTCCTGCCGACGCGCCACGGCGTCCAGCAAGGTCACGCCGGTTCGCGTTACCGTTCCCTGGCTCGATTTGGCGATAAAGTAATGCGCCTGTCCCTTGGCCGCGACCTGAGGGCTATGGGTGACGGCAAGTAACTGCGTGCGCTGGGCAAGTCGGGATAGCCGCTCGCCAATCGCCGCAGCGACAGCGCCGCCAACGCCTCGGTCTATTTCGTCGAAAATGATCGTGGCTGCGCCCCCTTCCTCCGCGAGCGCAACTTTTAATGCGAGGATGAAACGTGACAACTCGCCGCCGGAGGCGATTTTAGCGAGCGGTGCGAAGGGTGCGCCCGGATTGGTTGAGATCGTGAACTCAATCCGGTCCATGCCCGACGCGGTCCAGCGTTCCTCTGACAAGCGCTCAATCGCTGTCCGGAACTGCGCGGCATCGAGTTTCAGCGGCGCAAGTTCGGCCTTCACGGCGGCATCAAGCTTTAGTGCCGCAGCGCTGCGTGTGTCGGATAGCATTATTGCCGACTGCACATAGGCCGCATGCTTGGCAGCAACCTCTGCCTCAAGCTTTGCCAACCCTTCACCACCAGCCTCGATCGATTCAAGCCGCGCGATCAGATTTTGCTGTAACGACAATATGGCATCAGGAGCGACATTATGTTTGCGGGCAAGAGCGCGAAGTTCGAACAGGCGAACCTCGATTTCATCGAGCCGTGCAGGTTCATACTCGATTGCCCGCGCAGCCGCGTTAAGTTTATCTTCCGCTTCAGCCGCTTCGATAACTGCCCGGTCGAGCGCGGTTAGCGCCTCGGCCAATAACGGATGGGCATCCGCTAGGCGGTCCAGCTTGCGCGCCGCGCCTCGAATCAGCGCAATACCGCTCTTTGGACCATCGAAGCTCTCCAAAACACCTTTCAGATCTTCGGCGATGCGCTCGCCCTTTTGCATATCCGAACGTTCGCCGGCAAGCTGCTCCTCTTCACCCTCTTGGGGGTTGAACGCAGCAAGCTCTGCCACTGCATGTTCCAGCCATTCCCGATCGCGCGCCGCGTTTTCCAATGCTTCGCGTGCGATATCAAGCCTTGCTTTCGCCTCTTGCCATGCCGTAAAATTGGTGAAAACCGACGCGGTGTCGCACCGCCCGAACGTGTCGAGCAAAGCCCTGTGCCCGCGCGGGTTGAGCAGCCCTCTGTCGTCATGCTGCCCGTGAATTTCGACCAAAGCAGAACCAACATCGCGCAACAGCGCGGCCGAACAGGGCTGGTCATTGATAAACGCCTTGCTACCGCCATCGGCCTTGACCGACCGACGGATAAGCAAGGGTTCGCCTACATCAATGTCTATGTCATTTTCAGCGAGCAACGCCGCCACATTGGCCGGCGCATCAAAACTGGCAGTTACCTGGGCTTTATCCGATCCGGCACGCACCAATCCGCTATCGGCCCGCGCACCCAGCGCCAGCCCCAGCGCATCGAGCAATATCGATTTCCCTGCCCCGGTTTCACCGGTGAGAACGCCCAAACCACTTGCGAATTCAAGGTCAAGCGCCTCGATCAGCACCACGTCGCGGATCGAAAGCCCCGTTAGCATAGCATTACGCGGCGGGCGCGTTCTTCTGCATCAGGTCATATGCGCGCTGGTACCATTCGCTTCCGGGGTAGTTGGCACCCAAAACGGCGGCTGCCTTTTTCGCCTCTTCAGGCACTCCCATAGCAAGATAGCTCTCCGTCAGGCGATATAACGCTTCGGGAGCGTGCGTTGTCGTGTCGAATTTATCGACCACTTCGCGGAAACGCAGCGATGACGCCAGCCACAAGGCGCGGCGCTGATAGAAACGGCCAATTTCCATTTCCTTGCCCGCAAGATGATCGCGCACCAGATCTATTTTCAAAGTGGCGTCCGCGGCATAGCGTGAATTGGGATAGCGACGCTGCACTTCGCCCAAAGCCGCCAACGCCTGCTCGGAAATCTTCTGGTCGCGGGTCACGTCGCTGATTTGTTCATAATATGACAGCGCGATCAGATAATAGGCATAAGGCGCGTCCTTGTTGCCCGGATGGATCGACAGGAACCGGCGCGACGACTGGACAGATTCATTATACTTCTGCGCCATGTAATAATTGAATGCGCTCATCAATTGCGCCCGGCGCGCCCAAGGCGAATAAGGGTGCTGGCGCTCGACCTCATCGAACAAAGCCGCAGCAACTTGATACTGCTTGTTGTCCATTTTGTCTTTGGCCGCAGCGTAAAGCGTGTTTACATCACGTGCCACATAACGGGTGTTGCTACCCGGCTTGGCGCCGCCGCCTCCAAGACCCAATGCAGCGCATCCGGAAAGCATCGACGAGGTGGCCAGTATTGCCACTGGCACAAGAAATTTTCTGTTCATGGAAGTTCCCTAGATAATCTTGACCGCGCCGCCAAGTGCTTTGCTGATATTGTGTGACGATGCCTGTATCTAAGATGAATTTGACCAGTCATTTGGGGGTTTTGTCGCCACCAAAGGAGAGCTTGTCCGACCCCCCAAGCACTCGGGTGCTGTTCAGCAACGTCCAGTCGGTATCGGGGCCTCTAGCTGGCGGCGCGCCCGCAGGCATTCCTGCAACGGCGTACAGATAGTCGATAGCGAGAGAACCTTCCGTGTCCGCGCTGAATTGCAGGAGCAACGTTGCGCCCGCAGTCTCAGCCCGCCATGCCACACGGGTTGGTTTACCGGCGGGCATTTCGACCGTTCTACCGTTTACCCGGACGTTGGACAGCTGAACCGATGGCGTGACCATGAAACTCATTGTTCGCGGCGCGTTTGCGCTAAACATGCTGACCGTCACATTTCCACCCTGCTCGCTTAGGCTGATATCGGGGCGAAGCGTCGATGCAGCGGCAGCGGGCGTGGCGTGCCACTTTATGGCGTCAAAGCCTTTGGGCGAGATCCGTTGCACCGGGCCTTCGGGTAATTCACGCGATGTCGATCCGGTCGCCCAGTAACTTTTACCGTCGCGCAGGTCGGTATAATGGAACAGATCGCCGGGCCTCGGGTAGCGCGATGTGAAGCTGGGAGACAATGCGAACCAGATGGCACCCAGCGCACCGATACCGATCAATCCGCCGCCGACGAGCCGCGATCGGCGAACATCACCGAATGCCATGATAACCGGCCCGATGAGCGTTATCGCAAACGGAATGATAAGCGCGACCGGAGCTGGCGTCATGGGCGCGACCGAAACATAGGTCACAATCACCCCGGCCAATAACAGCGCGCCCCAGATGCCGCCGACGACTGCGCTGCCATATAGCAGCAGCGGCGACCGGATGCCGTATCGCGCTGCCAGAAACAGCAAACACGCACCGATCAACCCGGCCCAGTCGAACAGCCAGCTTGCGCCGGGCATCCAGATTTGCGCGGCCAGCGCACAAAGAAGCATCAGTATCACCGCACCTGCCCACATCGCCGCGCGAGGCCGCGCCAGCAATACCGCGCCAGAGGCCAACGCAACGTAAATCCACAGCGCCGCATCCATCTCGTTGATCCGTTCACGCATCGGGATCATGCCTGTGCCATAAGCCCAATTGGCGATGAAATGGCTCACCGCACCGACGCCAGCCAGTAGTGCCGCAACTCCGGCGGTTCCGCCAAGCGCCTGCCGCCAGCCAACGCCAATCCGCCCAACCCGCGCCAGCCCGAGCAGCGCAAATCCGGCCACCACCAGAACCCACCCACCCCAAATCGGGTACCGCACCACAAACAAACCAAAGAAATCGAAATAAGCCGCCTCCGCACCTTGCACCGGCAGCGCATTCGCCATCGCCAGCGCCCGCGTCGTCGTCAGCGCAAAACCCCCCAGATGCCGCATCGCCGCTAGGTCGATGTTGCCAATATTGTCGGTCGGCATGTGATAGTCGTACAGCCCGTCAATATACGCAGCGTTGATGCCGGTGATGCCCTTGGCCAGCGAAACCGACAGATCGGTGTCATTGGGCAACAGCTTGTAAACGTTATTCGCAAGGCTGTTCCCGGATGGGCTCACGGCATTGTCCGCCCACAGGCCAATCAATGAAGCATTGCCCGGCGAAGTCTGGAACATGAAGGCCCGCCCACGCGACCCCCGTGCCTCGACATTGACCACTGCGCCGATTCGCTTCGCCAGTGGGTCGCGGTCAAAAAACTCCTGCGCGCCGATCAGGCCAAGCTCCTCGGCATCGGTCACCAGAAACACCACATCGCGCGCCGGTTTCGGCCCCGCCGCCAAAACCCGCGCCGTCTCCACCACAGCAGCCACCCCCGCCGCATCGTCCGAGGCGCCATTGGCCCAGGGCGCGCTGTCAACATGCGCCATCATCGCCACGGCCTTGCCCGCCCGGTCGCGCCCGGGCAGCACCGCGATGATATTCTCATAAGGCGAAACGCTGACCGACCCCTTGCGCCGCGCATCGAAATTCGCCTGCCGCACGCCAATGCCCGCTTGCGTCCGCACCTCCAGCCCCAAGGCCTCAAACCGCGCCTTCAGATACGCCCGCGCCTTTTCATTCCCGGGCGAGCCAACCGGCCGGGGCTCCTGCGCAATCGCGTCCAAGACCTTGTTCGCCTGGACCAGCGAATAGCCTGTGCCCCCGTCGCCAGCAGGCGGCATCCGCGCCCATAAGGCCAGCGCAATTGCGCACGCCACGACAACCGGCAACAACAGGAAATTGCGCATGAATGATTCCTCCGCCCCCTTGCTAATCCAGGCGCGCAGGGGGAAGCCAGCGCTAATTCACATCGCCCTCCCCGGCCTCCTTGCGGATACGCAGCACCCGTAGCTTTTTGAGGATGCTTTCGTTTAGCTCGTCACTCGACATTTCGGCGTTGCGATTGGTCCCCCATCCGCGCAACCCCTTGCGCTGCGCCCAGGTGCGAAAGGCGAAGTGCTTGTTCATATGCAGCAGCGACAGGCACTGATCGGGGGTCATCGGCGCGATGGGCAAAGCCGGTTCCCAATCCTCCAGATGGTCATAGGCTTTCGGGTCGAGCGAGATAGTCGCCCGTTCGAGCATCGCGCCTTGCAACGCCCAATAGCCCTCCTCCACCGCCGCGTCCCATGCTGCGGCAAATTCCGGCCAGCGATTGCGGTGACCATGCGCCGACGCGACAGATAGCCCGACCTCCCCGCACGCCAGCTTCACATTGCACGTCGTCGACAGCACAGCCAGAAACCTTTTTTCCTCCGCCGCCGTCCATTGTTTCAGCCGCGCGCGAGACACCTGCACCCGCCGCCCACGCGAGCCGCGCAATACTAGCTTCTCGCCATTTATGTTCGCCCATTTGCCCGAAGACGTCACCGCCCCGGCCCGCGAAAGCCGCGCTCTCGCGTCGGCAATACAAGCCTCCATCCGCGCCTTGAACGCCGGGTCAGTCGAGCGGTGGAGCGTCACCCAAGACCGGGAAACCCGCGCGCGTTCGGCAGAGATCGTCTGGTTCCCGGTTTCGGCAAGCGCGGCGAAGAAGGCCCTTTTTCGAGCTTCGCTCGTTTTCCTAGACATGATTCCGATCTCCCCGAGCGAGTCGGTGCCGAAGGCGATGCGGAGCATCAGCGGTGCGGGCCTTGCTGGTTTTGGCTGACATGGGGGCGTCCTCTTGCGTAAGTTTTAGAGGACTGGGTTATTAGGCAGGGGTTGGGGTTGTAGGAAAGTTATTTTTGGTTAATCAGGCAAAATCCAAAAACGCAGCTTCAAATCCAGTGCAAGCAAGAACGCTCCCTTGGCAGCCTCACAGCGAACAGCCTCTTTTGGCATTGACCGGCGACTGGGATCTTCAAATGGATCGCCAGTTAATTCATGGCGGAAGTCTGACATTTGTTTTTCCATCGCTATCTCGACATTCACGATAGCCGGGCCGGTCCAACTTCGCCTAAATCGCCAACCGCCCGAAATAACTCTTAGCCTAGCAAGAGCTGCCCCCAACAATTGTAAGCGCCACTTCGTCTCGGCAATAGCTGTAAGCCTTTCCGCTCCCGTTTTCGCGCTCCATGCTCGCGAAGCTGCGCTTGTCGCTTCGTCAGCCATAGCGACAACTTTCGAATGCAATTCATAAAGATACTTTTCTCGGTCGCGACGCTTAGTTAGCTGGTGCACGAATATGACAGCCAATAACGTAGCGGCTACGCTCGGTATCGCTGGCCACCAATCACCCATCTGCCTCGAACTGCCGAAACTACTATGTTCCGTTGAGCAAATGCACTTCTGATGAAGCGCTGCAGGCATAATGAGGTTCTTAGTGTTTAACGGGTTCGGCGCGTTCAATCGATTCTCTGATTTCAACGATATAACTTGGATCAATGTCTGACTTAAATCTAAACCGATTTAAGACCGATTTCTCAAACCCCTCATAGCGCACCAACCCTCCGAAAGCCTCGTCTAAAAACGATGACCCAAAACCACTGGTCCCATCCAAATCAACAAAGACAATGGCATTGGGATGCTCGATAAGAATCTTCGCCAACTTCCTTCTAAGCGCTTCTCCGCTATCAGGCCCTTGATTACGGAACCTAGGCCCCGGATGTGGGCTGAATTGCTTCGCAATCGAAAAGTTCATTTTAGTCATCGATCATTTCCAACGGAACATCGCTTCTAAAGCGCCATTCAATGACGGTGCCGCAAGCCGAAATTCCATTATCTCCATAATGTTCCGAGTCTCGTATATAGGAATAATATCCACAGTTTGAAAGCACCCTTAATTCACCGTCTGCGCAAATATCTACGAAACTCTTCATGTTTCGGAAACCTCTGCCACGACCTGATTGGCCAGTACCGGTACGCCAGAGTTCGGTAGCCAACTTAATAACATAACCATCCGAGGCATGCAGCAGCGCATCCGCGCTACCTACCAATGCTGCCCTTATCCGATCGATTAAATCGGCGTCGAGCGTCGCAGGTATTCCATTCCCTTGATCGTAAAGCGTTATCATTACCTCATGGCGAACCAAATCGACTCTGCTGCTCATGAACCAACGATGTGGCATTGATTGAAAGCCAGTCGGGTGTTTGTAGGCATGGTCAAATACATTCCCCATCGCCTCCTTTATTGCACCAACTAATTTCCCTCGAGCTGCGGCATTGAGTGGGATCAGGTGATTTTCAATAATTCCAACAAATTTATCGACGGCGGCAGCTATCACCTGCGTGTCAGTCAAAAACGGCAAGTATACAGGCCGTATTTCCGGATTTTCAGCCGGGACATTCCCGGGATACTCAGCAATTTCAAGTAGCTTGAAAAAGCCCATATCCCTTAATTGCGCATGCACGGTTGGATCAAACGGATAGTTACCACTAACAAATCTTGCCCCTCTAAACACCCGCAGTTTCTGGCAGCGATATATTTCCGCGGCGAGAGCGAGGGTGGCCGAAGGCTCAAGCTGCTTAACCTTATCAAATCGAATCTCCAAAGGGCGGTTTTCCTGCAGACCGTATCGCCTGATTTCTGCAAAGGCAGAGACCGTCTGATCATAGTTATCCCAAAATGACAAAACCTCCGGCAAAACAATCGGACGCCGGACCATATCGCCTCGCGCCACCAAACCTTCGGCGGCGAGCATCTGCCGGTATTGCGCCTGCCTAGCGGCAATCTCTCGATTTCTCGTTCTTTTCGTAAGCTTTCGCAAAACTGATCGCCGCCGTTGGCGCTCAGCAAGCTTTAACAGCGCAATTTTTCTGT
>JBGSVG010000272.1:0-3082 GCA_041753095.1 Sphingorhabdus sp.
ATACGCAGAACCCACCGACGGTTCCGACCGATTTCGAAAAGGTACCGATGACGAAATCGACATCGTCCAAAACGCCCTGCTCCTCAGCAACGCCGCGGCCATTTTCGCCGATAAAGCCCATCGAATGCGCCTCATCGACCAAGATCATCGCACCCGCCTCTTTCGACACGCGGATCATTTCCTTCAGCGGTGCGACATCGCCCATCATCGAATAGACGCCCTCCAGCACCACCAATTTGCCCGCATCGGCAGGCAGGCGCTTCAATCGCTTCTCCAAGGCCTCGACATCATTGTGGCGGAAGGCGACGATTTCGGCGTCGCCCATTTTGCAGCCATCATAGATCGACGCGTGGCTGTCGATGTCGAGGATGACATAATCGCCCTTGCCTGCGATCGTGCTGATAATCCCCAGATTGGCCTGATAGCCCGTCGAGAAGACCATCGCATGGTCCATCCCGTAAAATTCCTTGAGAGCGTCTTCACACTCTTTGTGGCCCTGAAACGTTCCATTCAACACGCGGCTGCCGGTCGTGCCAGCGCCAAATTCGTCAAGCGCCTTTTTGCCCGCCGCGATCACATCGTCATCGAAGGTCATTCCCATATAATTATAGGTGCCGAGCAGGATGGTTTCCTTGCCGCTGATAACCGCGACCGTGGGCGATTTCACTTCTTCCATCACCAACGAAAACGGGTCTTTCACGCCGGTCGCGAGCAGGCCTTCGCGTTGGGCGATCAGCGCATCGAATTTCGAGAACAGGTCTGTCATCCCAATCAATCCGTCAGCTTCTTCACTGCGTCGACCAACTGGCCGACATTCTCGATCTCGGCCTGCAAGTTCATGCTGATGACGATGTCAAAGCTGTCCTCAACTTCGGCAACAAAGTCCATCACAGTCAGGCTGTCCCATTCGAGGTCGCCTGCAAATGTAGTCGTTTCAGTTACTTCAACGCCTTTTTTATTAAACGGCTCGATCAAGCCTTTGAGGCGCTCGAACATTTCGCTGCGGTCAGTCATGTAATTTCCTTCATTGTTGGGGCGCTATGCCAATCGATTACGGCGGCAAAAGGGCAAAATCCGGCTACATCCAGCCCTGCGCTTTATACCAGCGCACCGTGTCCTTAAGGCCTTGGCGCGTCGCTATTTCTGGAGTCCAGAGCGCTGGCGGCGGCGCGGCGCTACGGTCGATCGTCCAGTCGGGGTGCGACAGATAGCTGGCGCGATCAGGCGTAAGTTTGGCCTTACGTCCACGAAATAAAGTGTCTGCACGCGCAGCCAGCTTCAGCATGAAACGCGGGGCGTGCAGCGTAGTCACTCGCCGCCCCATCGCCCAGCCCATTGCACGAGCGAAACCGTCATGCGTCCATCCTTTTTCGGTACCGTCATCTGCTTCGAATATGCGCGTGGATGCATCGTCATGCGCGGGGATCAAAGCGACCAGCAACCGTGCCAGATCGTCGACGTGGATCAGCGACACGCGGCCCTTTGGCGGCAACAATGCCCAGCCTTTCTGGGCGAGGCGGAACATATCGAACATCTCGGTATCGCCCGGGCCATACACGCCGGGCGGGCGGATAATTGTCCAGTCCAACAGACTGGTGCCGACCAGTTTTTCGGCGCGCGCCTTACTCGCACCATATATCGACAGTTCGGGATGCTTGGCCGCAAGCGACGAGACATGGACGAAGCGCTTGATGCCAGACTCCTTGGCGGCGGCAAGCATGCTGGCGGTACCGGTGACGTTACCAGCCTCGAATCCGGCCGCATCAGGTGCATTTACCACGCCCGCGACATGCAAAACGGCATCTGCGCCATCGCATAATTCACTCAGGCTATCGGGCCGATCCAGCGCGCCATGCACCCAGGTCACGCCGGCTTTTTTGGGTTGGTCGCGCCGGGTCAAAGCGCGCACGTGCCATCCTGCCTCTACCAAGCGATCAAGCGTCACCCGCCCAACAAACCCTGTTGCCCCCGTCAACGCGACTGTTTTCAAAGCAGCACCAACTGATCGCGATGGACAAGGACCGATCGCGGGACGGTGCCGAGAATGGCCTCCAGTTCAGCCGTCCGGTGCCCGCAAATTCGCGCTGCATCGATGGCATCATATTCGGAAAGTCCGCGCGCCATCGCCACGCCATCATCGGCGCTGATGTCGATAACATCGCCGCGCTTGAATTCGCCTTCAACCGAAAGCGCACCTGCGGGAAGCAGGCTGCTGCCCGCCTGCAGCGCCCGGATTGCGCCATCATCGACGCGGATTCGGCCCTTGATGACCAGCCGCCCGCCAAGCCAGCTCTTGCGTGCCGAGCCGCCTTCGCGTGGGGCGAAGAACGTTGATGGCCCGCCCGCTTCGAGTGCGGCGAGTGGATGTTCGCGGAGGCCCGAGCAAATGGTGAGACCAATACCTGCGCGCGTCGAAATATCTGCGGCATCGAGCTTGGATGCCATACCGCCCGAACCCATTCCAGATGACGAACCTTCGGCGACCATGATCCGGACCCGTCCGTCGATCTTCTCGACGACGGGTAGTAAAACCGCGTCGGGATGATGCGGAGGACGGTCGTAAAGACCATCGACGTCGGACAACAGGACAACGCCTGCCGCACCCGAAGCCTGCGCCACGCGTGCCGCCAGCCGGTCATTGTCGCCAAAGCGGATTTCCTCGGTCGCGACGCTGTCGTTTTCGTTGATGACCGGCACCGCGCCTGCGCCCAGCAATCTGTCAAGCGTCGCTGCGATGTTCAGGTAGCGTCTGCGGTCCTCGAGATCGTCAAGCGTAACCAGCATTTGCGCCGCTGCTAGGCTTTGCTTCGCTAATAATTCCGCCCAGATACCAGATAATATGATCTGTCCGACAGAAGCCGCTGCCTGCGCGTCGGCCAGACTGGCCCTGCCGCCCTTGTCAAAACCCATCCGCCGCGCACCCAGTGCAATCGCGCCGGATGTCACGATAATGATGCGTTGGCCCGCCTGATGCCTTGCACTGATGTCCTTGACCAAAGTCTCCAGCCATTCGCGCCGGACGCCGCCATCGGACTGTACCAGCAGCGACGAACCGACCTTAACCACCAATAGCGGGCAAGAA
>JBGSVG010000273.1:0-35857 GCA_041753095.1 Sphingorhabdus sp.
CGGCAACAAATCCTGCACCTGCCCGATCAGGCTTGGCCGGTTGACCGCCACACCGTCGCGCAGATCGACAAACACATCGTCAACAGCACCATGATAGCAACCGTTAAAGATCAATATTTTATCACGCTTAGTTAAGCCACGGCACCAACGAATTACGGCGCGATTGGCTTCGCTTGCGGTGGTCGTTACCTGCCAATGCGGCAAGCCGAACATCGCCGCCAACATTTCACCCAGTTCCGCGCCTTTTGTGGTCGGCAGCATATAGCTCAACCCCTGCCCCGCTTGCTCTGCCAATGCTGCGGCCAATGCGGGTGGCGAATGGCCGAACATGCTGGCCGTATCGCCCAAACAGAAATCATCGAAAACCTGACCGTCTATGCTGGTCAGCATTGCGTCCCTTGCGCTGGCTGCCACAATCGGGAACGGGCTCGGCCAGTCGAGCATCCAGTGGAACGGCACACCTTGAAACCAACCTTGCGATCTCTCGGCTTGCGCTTTGGATTTTGGGTTTGCTGCCACGAAGTGCGCAACTTCGCGTTCGCGCATCGCAGTTATGGCCGCCCGACTAATCACAGCCGGTCCCGCATCGCGTAATAGAGGAGGCCCAGCGTCGCCAGTGGCCTAGCGAGCCATTTACCGCCGGGGAACCGGCTGTGCGGCAGGCTGGCGAAGACATCAAATCGCTCCATCGTGCCAACCACCGCCTCGGCCATCAACTCGCCAGCCAGCGTCGTTATCAACGCGCCGTGCCCTGAAAATCCGTGGGCATAGAAGACATTCCCCTTACGCCCCATATGCGGCAGCCGGTTGGCCGTAACCCCAACCGCCCCGCCCCAAACATAGTCGATGGGCACGTTGGCCAGCGATGGGAACACCTGAACCATATGCTTTCGCACAAACGCGCCGATATCGGCAGGCGGCGTCTGAACATATTTCTCTCCGCCGCCAAAAATGAGTCGTTTATCAGCGCTCAAACGGAGATAGTTCAGCACAAAGCGGCTGTCGGCGACTGCTGCATCGGTGGGGAGCAACTGGTCGGCGTTTGGAAGCGGCGCAGTCGCCACATTATAGTTCATGATCGGAATAGTGTATCGGCCGAGGTCATCGGACTGCTCATTCGTCCACGTATCAGTTGCCAGAATGACGTAATTGACATTGGCTGTCGGCCCGTGCCCGATCACTTCAAAATTTTCAGGTCCCACTCCATGAATGTAATAATCCATCGGGTCGTTCTCGAATATCTCGACACCAGCAGCCTTCGCCGCCGCAGCCAAACCCAGCGCATAGTTCAGCGGATGGAAATGGCCGCCTTGATTGTCATAAATCCCGCCATGATAGCCGCCACCGTTGATATGCTTCGTCATATTCTTCGGCTGGACGATCTCAGCCTCCCAACCGAAATTAGACGCAAGATATTCGGCATCGCGCTGCATCGCGTCAAAGTGGGCGGGCTTATAGGCCGCCTCTAAATGGCCCGCTTTCAAGTCGCACTGGATGCCATGCTTGGCGATCCGGTCCTTGACCCTATCGACCGCGCCATACGCCAAATCAAAAATTGCCTGCGCCCGTTCGCGGCCAAATTCTTCGTCCATCTCGCGCATCGACCAGCGCAAGCCGGGGATAAGCTGACCGCCATTGCGCCCTGACGCGCCATGGCCAATGGTTTTCGCCTCAAACAATGCGACCTTCAGGCCTTTTTCCGCGCAGGCCAAGGCTGCTGACAGTCCGGTGAAGCCCCCGCCAATTACGGCAACGTCAAAATAAACATTATCGCTCTTAAATTGAGGCTGCGTTTCCCACGCATTTGCGGTCGCCCGGTAATAACTGTTGTTCAAAGGATCGGGCATCACACCCTCAGCAGCAAATGCTCGCGTTCCCAGCTGCTCACCACCGACTGATAGTTGAACAGCTCATAATCCTTCACTGCGTAGAATATCTCGAAGAAATCCTCGCCCAGCAGGTTGCGCACTGGGCGGCACGCGCTGAACCGGTCAAGCGCTGCCTCCAATGTACGCGGCAAGGTGCGCGCGCGGTTATACGCGCTGCCGGTGATGGCTTTAGCTGGAACCATCCGTTCCACCATTCCGATATATCCGCAGACCAACGACGCGGCCATCGCCAGATAGGGGTTCGAATCCGCCCCCGGTAGGCGATTCTCGACGCGGCGGTTGGCCTTGTCGGAAATCGGGACCCGAAAACCGCAGCTTCGGTTATCCTCGCCCCATTGGACATTAATCGGCGCAGCACTGTCTGGCCGCATCCGGCGGAAGCTGTTGACGTTCGGCGCCCAGAGCGGCGAGATTTGCGGCATGAACTTGACGAGGCCCGCGATATAACTGCGAAACAGCGCGCTATCCTTGCCATTGGCGTTGGAAAACAGATTCTTGCCGGTCTCGGCATCAACCACCGACTGGTGAATGTGCATCGCACTGCCCGGCTGTCCCGCCATCGGATTCGCCATGAATGTCGCGTAAACACCATGTTGCTTCGCCACCGCGCGCACCGCACGCTTGAACAGGAACACCTGATCAGCGAGTTTCAGCGGGTCGCCGTGGATGAAATTGACCTCCAGCTGCGCTGCACCCATTTCGTGGATCATCGTATCGATATCGAGCCCCATAAGTTCGCAATCGTCGTAAATATGGTCGATGATATCTTCATATTCATTCATCGCCTCCAACCCGTAAGGCTGGCTTGCGGTCTCGGCGCGTCCGCTTGATCCTGTCGGAGGCTGCAACGGAAAGTCCGGATCGACATTCTGGCTGACGAGATAGAATTCAACTTCGGGCGCGATAATCGGTTTCCAGCCCTTCGCAGCATAAAGCGCCAGCACCTTTTTGAGGATTGTGCGCGGTGCCAGTTCAACTTCAGTGCCATCGCCATTGAAAGCATCGGCGATGACAAAGGCAGTGGGTGATTTGAACCCCGGTGCAACACAAATGGTGTCGGGATCGGCAATCAATATCTTGTCGGGATCCTTGTCCCAGATATCCTCGATATCTTCAGGATAATGCCCATCGATCGTGCAGATAAAGACGCTCCCCGGTATCCGCAGCGATTTGTCGCGTACCGATGACAGGAATTTTTTGGCAGGCAGAACCTTGCCGCGCTGTACGCCATTAATATCGGGGACGATGCACTCGACTTCGTCGATTTTATGCTCTGCGATCCAGTTCGCAAGGTTGACAGACATACAATTTCACCAGCTTTCTGTGCGCCGGATAAGCGCATGCCGGACTTGAAAGGTCAAGCCCGGCATGCGGAATGTATCGGTGCCCGAAGGCATTTTTCTGATTAGAAACCGTAGCTCAACGAGAATACGACGCCGGCTTTGCTATCCCGGGGCGCAAATGTTGTGTTGCGGTCGGTGTCGACATAAGCAACGCCAAGGGTGAATCCCTTGACCGCCGCTGTTGCACCCAGCGACCAATCGATCTTGCTGGTTCCGCCTGTGAATGCGCCGTCTTCGAGACCAACCGATCCGGTCAGCGTTATGGGCGAGTCAGGAATGGCGAATGCCACGTTAGTTGCAACGTAAATATTGTCGGTGTTACCAGTATTGTCTTGGCTGGGCACATAGCTGAGCTGTCCGCCAATGGTTGCGGGGCCAACAGTGGTGCCAAGCTTGCCGGTGAATTCGACATAATTGAAGGCCGAGACGCCGGGATAGACATAATAAGTCGCGCCGATGTCATAGGTTACCGCGTCGCCGCCTGAGAAACCTGCATACAGATCGACCTCGACATCATCGCCTGCATTTTCTGCAATGTTCGAACCCCAAACGCCTACATAAAAGCCGGATTCATGCTTTACGGTCAGATAAGGCTGAACAGCAAAGTCTTTATCTGAAAGCGAAACGCCGCGGAAGCGGTAGTCGGATACAACCCCGATACCGCCGGTTAGCGTGATTGGACCAGAAGCTTCTTCAGCCGCTTCGTCTTGAGCGAATGCCGGTGCCGAAACAGCCATCGCGCTCATCGCGACGCTCATGGCGGCCAGTTTCAAAATTGATTTACGCATATAATTACCCCTTCTTAGGTGCGCTACATTATTAGCCGGTGACCAACGCATTGCGTGGCCGTCGGCAATTGCCGTCCTCTTCCCGCTAAATCTAATGCCTGCGCTATGGTTAATATTTTATTGCCAGCGCGTTATTGTGCAGTTGCACACAAACATCAAAATGCCCGCCAATCAAGCAATTTTGTGACAGCTCTGTTGACCTTTTTAGACAATGTGACAATTCAGTCACAGTCTTGCGCAACATAAGCATATCGTTTCATAAGGGCACCATGCTGGAAAATGACCCTTTAGCCGCCTTCTGGATGCCCTTCACCGCCAACAAAGCGTTCAAGGCCCACCCCCGCCTGCTCGTCTCTGCCAAGGACATGCATTATCAAAGCGCGGACGGCCGTAATATTCTGGATGGCACCGCTGGGCTTTGGTGCAGCAATGCCGGCCATTGTCGCCAGCCGATCGTTGATGCGATAGCGAAGACGGCGGCTACTATGGATTTCGGCCCGACATTCCAGCTTGGCCACCCGCTGGCGTTTGAACTGGCCAGCCGCCTCGCGCCGATGATGCCAAAAGGGATCGATCGGATATTTTTCACTAACTCAGGCAGTGAATCGGTCGATACAGCACTCAAAATCGCCCTCGCCACGCAGCGCAGCCGCGGGCAAGCCACCCGCACACGCCTGATCGGACGTGAGCGCGGCTATCATGGTACAGGTTTTGGCGGCATCTCGGTGGGCGGCATCGTTAACAACCGCCGCTGGTGGCAGGGCTTGGCCGGCGTCGATCATCTGCCACACACGCATGACCTTGCTCGCAATGCTTGGTCAAATGGTTTTCCAATGCACGGCGCGGAACTGGCTGATGATCTGGAGCGGCTGGTCACGTTGCACGGCGCAGAGACGATTGCGGCGGTGATTGTCGAGCCTGTAGCAGGCTCCACCGGCGTACTGGTTCCGCCGGTTGGATATCTTCAGCGCCTCCGCGATATCTGCAACAAGCACGGAATCATCCTGATTTTTGACGAGGTTATCAGCGGCTTTGGACGTGTCGGCGGTGCGACCGCGTCGCAGACTTGGGGCGTGACGCCTGACATCATCTGCTTGGCAAAGGGCCTGACCAATGCTGCCGTTCCCATGGGCGCTGTCGCAGTCAGCCGCCAGATCCACGATGACGTGGTCGAAGGGAGCGCCGAGGGCATCGAACTGTTCCACGGCTACACCTACAGCGGCCACCCTCTTGCAGCAGCCGCTGGCCTAGCAACAATGGACCTGTACCGCGACGAAGGCCTGTTCGAAAAGGCGCATGAGCTTGATGCCTATTGGGCTGACGCCGCCCACAGCCTGCGCGGCAAACCCCATGTCATCGATGTGCGCAATATCGGGTTGATTGCCGGGATCGAACTGGAACCTCGTCCGGGAGCCCCAACCAAACGCGCCACCGAACTGTTTCACGCGTGCTTTGACAATGGGCTACTGGTTCGCGCCACAGGCGACATCATTGCGCTAAGCCCGCCCCTAATTGTGGAAAAGGCACATATAGACGAAATGTTCGGGAAGATCGGCGCGTTATTGGAGAAGCTGGCGTGAAAGCAGCTTGAACGAGATTAGCGGTTCCTGGAGCGGCGGGTATCTTCCACGCCGGTAATTACTTGCTCAACCGCCTCCTTGTAGCTGGACGAAACCGGGATCCGCGCATCATTCGACATGATAAGTTCCAGCCTTCTGCCGGTCCGCGACAGCTTCACGATGTGGGCGCTTGCGACCCAATATGAGCGATGCACCTGAATCCCGCTGATTCCAGCTATTTCGTTCATCGCATCTCGGAACCGCATTAAAGTGAGTGCGTTGCCGTCCTTCGTAAAAGCGCGGAGATAATGATCTTCCATCTGCAGGTAAATCAGGTCTGTTCCGATATGGTCCGGCAAGCGGGCGAAGAAATTTGCGCCTGCTCTGGGTAGAAGCGCAGATGATTGCGTGCGCCGACTGTGGCGACTTACGACAAAAACAAAAATCACCCCGGAGCTAATCAAGACAACTGCCAAGACTTTTCCATAGAGAATTATCGCGTTTAGCAAATTGACCGGCTCAGGCGGCTGAATGTTACGCAGAATGCGGGAGGGTTCACCAAATGGTAGCCAATCGGCGGTCGTAATCCATTGGTACAACAGATTATCAATCAGCATGACCAATATGGTCATGGGGATAGTACCAAGGCTCAACAAACCGACTACGGCAGGCCCAATGGGCGCCGCCGACACAATTCCAATTGGGCGCGATAGTCGAGCCGTTAAAGGCATAATCAGCCCGCCAAATGTACCCAGCATGACAAGCCAATAGCTAAACCGAAACAAAAACGGATCCTGATCGGTGCCGAAAGGGCCGAGGATGGCAAGTACTGAGGCCAAAATAGCATATAGACCGATATGCTTTACATATTCGCGCCAGCCGAGATTGCTCCAATAATCGAGAAAGTCCACAGTGAGCATGCGCGCGTATTCGTTCCATCCCAAAGGCAGGCTGCGCGGAACTAACCATCACCTGTGTGCAGTGCAACAATTCTGTGTGCAAGTTCGCGCATCGTGAAAATGTATCCGTCAAATTGGCGAAGAAATCATTGCGGTTCACGTAACTCCGGTTGCACCGCGGATGCCCAACGGGAACGGAGCTGGCGTATCGCTGTCTCAATACAGTGATGCCAACACCCCTCCCCGATCAATTTATAAGAATGGACTAATAATGCCGAATTTCGTTCACAAATCGCTTATGCTAGGCACAGCGTTGTGCGTCGCACCGATTGTGCAAGCCCAAGAGACCGAACAAGTCCAAAACGACAATCACATCACGATTGGCGCAGGCGCGCTGCTGCGTGAAACCCCTTTCAACGGTTCGAAAAGTGAAGCCTTGCCGCTACCGCTGATTTCGATCAAGCAAGGTGCCTATTATTTCGAAACTGCCGAAACCGGACTGCATTTTGAGAAAGGGCTCGACGGCATAAAGCCATCTATCGATTTGTTTATTGCTGCACGGGGGACGAGCGGTCAGGACCGTGAAAAAATCACTGCGGACGCCGGTGCCCGTTTATCGGTTGCGACTGACTTAGGGACATTGAGCGCCGAATATCGGCATGACATTACCGGGAAATTCAACGGCTCTGAGATCATCGGGCGCTATAGCTACCCCATTTCGAGCGGTCGGTTTGCAATCACACCAGCTTTTCAGGCCAGTTGGCTTGACCGCAGGACCGCAAATTATATGTATGGTGTCACTGCAGCGCAGCGAGCCAAGATGGTCGCCAACCGTCGTAGCGTCATATTACCGGTCGCTCCAATAACCGGCAAAGCGCTTAACCTTAGCGGCGATATTTCCATGTCCTACCAACTGAATGAGCGGATCATGCTGATAGGCGTTTTGAGCAACACCTATCTGGGTAAGAGGATCCGCAAAAGCGCTGCGATCGACGAAAAGTGCGAGTCGCAGGCAATATTTGCCATCGCCTACAATTTTTGACACCGTGCCCGTGGGGCGGCGTACAGGCGGCGCCGCTCCACGGGCAATGCAACAGGGTTCGCCTTGCCGACTGTCACATGGACTGCCGCAACGGGAACAGCAGTTTGGCACATCCGGAACGGTCGTATCAGCAAGCACAGGGTCTGGATGATATTGTCCTATGCGCTAACCTTGGCAGGTGTAGCTCTCCGCTTACAATTGGGCAGCCCAAATAGGCCAATTGGCATGGATCCCGGCGGCATTCTACCGCTCAAGCCTCCGCCCAAACGGCGCGAGGCGGATGTTGACGAGATTACTGGACCAGACGGAGAGTTGTCGGGGGAATTTAACGAAATGGCCAGGTTTTGTTGGTGCAAAACCCGGCCCCTTCCGTCAGCGCTGCAAGGCCTTTGCCAAGCTTTCATTGTCTTTCACGCCGCGCTCGATCTGTTCGATAAACGCCTTCACGCCTTTTTCGACAGCAGGCCTGAATAGCTTCTCAGGTTCGGGAAGCGGTTCGACGCCCTGCCCGTCCTTGATACGCAACGACTTGCGCGTTTCGTCGTCGAGCTCCCCTTTCATCGCAGCTGCCGGCACAAGCGTCGCTTCGACCATGTAGCCCAGAACCATTTCTTCGAAATTGTCCGATGCAAATTCATGATCCGCAAGTTTCTTTCGCATGTCGAACAAGCGTTTTATCGGAATTATCTCCAGCTCGTAGACCAGCCGCCAGATGATGTCCGTCACCCAGCACGGGCCGTAATACCATATGAGGTGGTTCTTGAGAGCCTGCCCCAGCTCCAGTGTAGGTGCACCCAGCCGATATTCCTGGAAACCTGGATATTGCAGATGGCTGGCCACCACCGACAAATAGAAACAGTTGGTCGAATAGCCGGGCGGGTTCAACCACACTGCCAGATTGATGAAATAGCGGCTGATCTTTTTCCAGTCATCGGTATCTGCGGCTTTGATATTGTTGATATTGACATCCATCCAATGATGCCATGTCGAGTCCGTTGCAACTCGCCCGACGCCTGCGCGATGACCATCATAAACCGAAATCATCGGATTGTGTGACCGGGCCGGCTGCGGCCCCTTGGCAAAGTTGGAGGGCGGATCGCCGAGATTGCTGCCAAAAGCGATCACCTGTGGCGCAGGCTTTGGCCCGCCGTCGGTGGCATCGGGATATTCAGGATCGCCGTTGAACTTGTTCGGTGCCGCCAGATCGGGCGTTTCGACAATCCAGCCTTCGTGCGCATGATAAGGCATGACATTGATTGGCCCGAGCGTTGGGTGGCACAGCACCGGATGCGGACGCCTGCGCCGGAAAACCGGGCCGTACACGGTTTGCGTTGGTACCCACTGGATTGGTTGAACGGTAAGGTCGCCCTGATGCGCATTATTCCCAAGGTCAAGTGGTCCGCCCGGCGCTGCCGGTTCATAAGCAGCAGAAGGTGGCCGCAGGGTATCGATGCGATCGGGCGTATCGATTGGCGGCACCCCATCGGCATTGGTCCAGCGCCGCATTGTCCCCAACCTTGGAATCCGGCGACACATTGACGCGCCGAGAAAATCATGATCTCCTGTTCCGAATAGCCCGCCTTTGCGGACTTTCATCCAGCTATCGAGCTTTACAAGCTCCGCGTCCGATGCCGGCATCGCAAAGGCCTGATCGATCACAGAGTCTGGACCGGCAAAGTTGTTCGGCTTGAACCCGAAGCACCAGATTTGCTCATATTTGTCGATGATGTCGTTGCCTCCATCGGTCATGTTGAATCGGAAGCCAACATATTTGGGCTGCGTTGGCCCCGGGTTCGGCATGACCGCAGGCGTGTCCATATTGCGAAGCGCAATGTCGACATTGAAACGCATACAGCCGACCTGAGCGCCGCGTAAAAGGGCGATGACACTTGCAATACCGAACGAGTTGGACGGTGAGGTCGAGATTTCCTCGTCCACGACAATCAGGATATCAGGCGTCGATTTCAACCGCCAAGGGCGCAGCCAGTCAATCAGTCGGCTCTGATAATATTGGTGAATCTCGATATTCTCGAGAAAATATTTGGGTTCTAACATGATGCTTCTCCGTAACGAGGGTTCAAAAATTCTTTGAATTGCGACCCGAAACGCGAGAGTGTTCGATGCTTGCGGCGCGTGCCTGATGACCCGCGCCGCTGCTCTTTTTGGTGTCAGACGCTCCCGCCGAGCGACACGCCGTTGTTGAAGAAGACATGCGCCTCTTCGCCAATCGCCAGGCCCAACGGCACACCGCCGATATTGTCCGCGGCGTCGCGCGGAAGTCCGTCGAAACGCCAGTGGACGCCAAGATAGATTCGGCTGACCGAATTTTCCCAAACCGGGCGTGCGAAATTGTTGAATGTGACAGGCACTCGCTGGCGAACCGAAGCGTTGGAATCGAAGGTAACGCCATCGAGCTCGTCTGAAATGAACGTGAATGTCTCGTTCGCATTTGCAGGCGTGCCGCCAACTTCTTCCGCCATCACCTCGGCAACCGTCATTGGTGCTGCTGCGGTATCAAGCGCCAAACGCAATGACTGGAACAGTGCCGCGCCAAAAGTGGCATGACCCGATGGATAGGCCGGGAATGGCGGAGTAAAGTTTGTCGGCCCGGTAACATTGGTCTGCGGCGCGCCGTGCGGAGTCCAGAACGGATCACCGTCCGGCGCAGCTTCTGCACGAACCCCAACCACCGGACGCCACAGGTCGTACAGATATTTGTAATGCCAGGCATCGATGCCGGCATCGGCCATGGCGACATTGATCTGCGCAAACAGTTCAGCGGTGCGGGCAACGCTCAATGACCGGTCGGCAACAACCTTGCGGGCAATCTGGTTATACAAACGCGGTGGAACACCTAGATTCATGACGCCGTCATAGGCCCAATATACGCCCATCCGTTCTTGATCCGCCGTCCGGCTTAGGCGGTCGGCTGCGCCAAATGCAACGACCTCGTCATAGTCAGCCTTATAACCGGCATCGGTCAGCAAATTTGCTGCCCCATGGCCGGGAAAGGCGGCGAGCGGTTTATGCGCGTTGCCGGTGAAGCGCTTCACATCTCCCCATGCCAGACCGAGGCGAGGCTGGCCTGGCGCAAATGGATCGGCACGATGCTGGCCATAGACCGGCGAAATCACCTGTGGCGGCGTAAGCATGACATCGGATCCGTCGTTAACCCGGGATGCCAGGAACGCGTTTGCTATCTCCTCGCCATAATTGAAACGCGCATTGTCGCCTCCATCATAATTGTCGTCGATGAACGCGGCATATCGCGGATACATTGCTTTGAGCGTCGTGACAGCAGCGCCGCCGACGATATCATCTACAGCGCCACTGGGAGGCGCGCCAACGGTATGCGGAATGGCCTTTTTGTTGAGATAGGCCGCTGCAGGGATGCCGTTCTTAAATGCAACGGCATCGTGGATCGCCAGGTGGACGATTGCCATCGCCCGCGATGTGCGGATCGGGCCAGGCTGCTGACTGTTGGCATAGCCGCGTGTAAAATCCCGACGCGAGCATTCGAGTAGGACGTTATTCCAGAACAAAACAATATTCATTACAGGCTCCCGAACGGAATTGGCGAAATAGCCGCGCATCCGTTAAATCACGCGCAGCGACCCGTGATCTGGAATAAGTAATTCCATACCTGATTATTATGATTGATTTGAACAAAGCTTGCTGAAAATGCACTCACAGCGCCTTGTGTGGGTAATTTACGCAAGCGTGCGATTCCCGAATAGGACGAATTCGTCGTCGCCCATCCATCGCTTTTCAATTGAACGGAAATTGTACACCGTTTGGCGTTCAATTTTGGAATTGATGGTTTATATTTAATTAACTATCTGTATTATATTACGATTTTTTGATACTCATCGTGAAGAGCGTGCGCTCAAACCTGTACGCAAAACCCGTCAACTAGTCGCTAGCCGGGGAAACCACATAGTGGATGGGTTTGAAAGAGCCATTATTCGACTGTAATGCCGAGCATGCAGTCAACCCGATTATCAGGTCCATCTCGGCGCGAAATACAATGCGCTCACCTGCGCGGCTAAGTGGCGGCTGCACCGATATTTCGCCGCTTTTGCCGTCGATGGACACGTGCATGAAGCAGTTGAATGCCACAGGTATGTCGTCAGGTTCGATGCCGAACGGTTTCAGCGCCTGCGCAAGATTTCCGAAACATCCCTGATGCGGGTGCGCGTCGCCGTAAATGATGCGGAATGTGTCTTTCGAGCATGCCGTCAGCAGGAAATCGTGCCGACCAACATCGTCTTCGACAATTGTCATCATGATATTGCTTCGGTTCGAATAAAGCGGGTCGCCCTTAGTCAGAAATAACCGCGACGCATAATCCAGCGTCCGCCCGGAGGATATCACTTCCCGATGATCGGACTGCGAATAGGCAACGAGGTCCGCGACCTGTTCGCCGTTCGGGTCGATTACCGTCAACAGATCGCCTCTGTTCATCGTGAATGCCACCCCTGACCGGGGTGCAATTTCATACTGCTTCATGCCGCTTCGCTTTTCCGCGAAAAGGGACAAACCCAGTCATCCTCGACTGCGCGACCGCTATATTGGCGCGCCGCCGATGTTTCGCCGTGAGATGCAAGCATCGGGTTAATCGATCCGGCGAGTTTTTCGTCCCGTTTCATGATTGTGTTCCGCAAAGGATCATATTTGCCCTCGGCGCGTAACCGTTCGAACTGATCATGGAGATTGAACACCATCACCGGATGGTCGAAACGCCGCGCGGGTCGACTGGCGTTCGGATGCAGGCCGACAATGAAAAACGCTTCCCCGCCAAAACTAACGGCAAAATGCGGATCTTCGGGATCGGTGCTGATGCGTGAGTCCACAGGCTGGCCCAGCCATTCGTCCTTGTCGCTCAACGATTGAAGCCGATCCCAAACCGCGCGTTCAAAGCGTTGTTCGGACATCGAATCCGATGTGCGAAAGATACATACTAGGGTTTGAAAGAGGTCGGGGGTCTGCCGGTAATGTTTTGCAAGCGCGTTGATGTGCGGCAGTATCCTAAGATCGTCCCAAGCCGACCGAATGTCGTCCGCTACCACGAAATGCATCTGTCCCTTGTTCAGCGCAGATTTTGCGCCCACGCAGGGAAAGTCAGCTTCACGTACAAAATTTTCAAATTTCTTGGTCAGTTCATCATCTCGACCGGCATTCATAACGAGCATGACACGATTCTCCCGCCAATGATTTACATCGGCCTATGGTTGCCCCCGAAGGAGCTACATTAAAAGATAATAGCAACCGCGATGAGTAGCAAAATCAAACCGCCTACGCTGATACCGACTGTACGTCCCATGAGATTTCTCCTTTTTTGAAAAATGGTAACGTATCGGCTGCATGTAGGTTCCAGCATTATTCCAAAAGCCGCGGGGGCACCGTGCGATTCACAACCTCGCGCAATGCAAAGGCTGTTTCGATGCGCGCCACTCTTGGCAGCCGCGCGATTTCCTGCCGGTGAATGACTTCATAATCCTCAATCGATGCCGCGCGGACAACCAATAAATAGTCATTTCGACCGCTCATGAGATGGCATCTTATGATGGATGGACTAAGTCCGACAGCCGCTTCGAACGCCGCCATTGCCTCTTCGCTTTGGCTATCGAGCGTGATTGTGACCATCACCGTCGCACCCATCCCAAGCTTGCGCAGATTCACATCCGCGCGATAGCCCCGCAATATGCCGGCATCTTCCAATGCCTTTTGTCGCCGTGCTGCTGCACTTGGGGAAAGTCCTGCCGCTTCACCAAGCTCCTGCTGCGTTGCGCGCCCATTGGCGACCAGCGCGCGGAGTAATTTTCGGTCCGTCCGGTCGAGTTGCATAAATTCTGCGTCTTTCCTGATTATGGCGCATAATATATGCGCTATTTACGCTCTTATGTCCAATCTTTGCGGACTATCAGAATAAGGACAGTGTTATTTCTGCGAGCCAGAGACTCATACAGGAGAAGAGAAATGCGCGTCGGCGTCCCCAGCGAAATCAAGGTTCATGAATATCGTGTCGGCCTAACTCCCGGTGCGGTCCGCGAATATGTCGCACGTGGTCATCAGGTCGTCGTGCAATCCGGCGCTGGTGCAGGCATCATGTCAGGCGACGACGCCTATCGCGCGGCGGGCGCCGAAATTGCGCAAACTGCAGCGGAAATCTTCGCCACTTGCGAAATGATCGTGAAAGTCAAGGAACCCCAGCCATCCGAATGGGTGCAATTGCGCCCCGGCCAGCTGCTCTTCACCTATCTCCACCTCGCGCCCGATCCCGAGCAAGCAAAAGGCCTAATCGCGAGTGGCTGTACTGCTATCGCCTATGAGACGGTTACCGACGACAAGGGCACCCTGCCCCTCCTCGCACCGATGAGCGAAGTCGCAGGGCGCCTTGCCATCGAAGCCGCAGGCGAAGCGATGCGCCGCAGCGAAGGTGGTGCGGGCATCTTGCTCGGCGGCGTCCCCGGCGTTCCAGCTGGCCGCGTCTGCGTAATCGGCGGCGGCGTTGTTGGCACCCATGCCGCGCGCATGGCGGTCGGGCTCGGCGCTGAGGTCACCATTGTTGATCGCTCGCTTGCACGCCTTCGCCAATTGGACGAAATGTTCCAGGGCCGCGTCCGCACGCGTTACTCCACACTGGAGACCATTGATCATGAAATCAGCATCGCCGATGCCGTCATCGGCGCGGTGCTTATCCCCGGAGCAAGCGCGCCCAAGCTTGTTACCCGCGCGATGCTCAAGCATATGAAGCCAGGTTCGGTATTGGTCGACGTCGCCATTGACCAAGGTGGATGTTTCGAAACCAGTCACGCCACCACCCATTCCGAACCTACATATGTGGTCGATGGCATCATCCATTATTGCGTCGCCAATATGCCCGGCGCAGTCCCGCAAACCAGCGCAGCCGCGCTTAACAACGCAACGTTGCCTTACGGGCTTGCGCTGGCCGATCATGGCCTCGATGCGATCCGCAATGACAAAGGCCTGCTCAATGGCCTCAATGTCCACAAAGGCAAGGTGACCAGCGAAGCAGTTGCCGAAAGCCTTGGGCTCGACTGGGTGGAGCCGCTCACAGCGCTGGCCGCGTGACTTGAACGCAAAGCGATGCTAACCGCCCCTGTATGGGAAAAGAGGGGCGGATAACAGCGCATCAGATTGCGGCGATGCTTGGGGTGTCACAACCCACAGTCTCTCGTGCGCTGCGCGGTGACAAGAAAGTCAACGAAGATACTCGCGCGCGTATCGTAAAGCTGGCGAATGAGCTGAACTATTCCGTCGATCACAACGCGATGCGGCTCAGGACGCAGCAGACCTTTTCGATCGCCTTGGTCATCCTGTGTCGCAGGGGCGAGAACAAGGCGAACATCAACCCATTCTATCTCTCGCTGCTCGGCTGCATCGCCGCGTCGGCGTCAGAACGCGGTTATAATCTTATTATCTCGTTTCAGGATTCGCCTGCCAATTTCTTCGCAAATTACACCGGTAGTCGCCAGGCTGATGGCCTGATCGTCATTGGCAGCGGACAGAATGTCGAAGGCTGGCAGTTTTTCGGAGACTACGCCAAGCACAAAACCCCTATGATATGCTGGGGCGCAAGCAAGGAAGACCTGATCTCATTAAAGAGCGACAATTCGCAAGGTGTTGGCCTGGCCATTGATCACCTGCTGTCCAAAGGTTGCAAGCATATCGCCTATATTGGCCCCACCGACAGCGAGCAGCCGCAATTTCAGGATCGGGTCAATACATACCGGTCGGTTATGCACGAAAAGGGATTGGACCCGGTATGCCCTGCTTTGCCCGAAAACGCGGTTCGAGAGGAGCAGGGCCACGAAGCCGTGAAGACGCTCATCCGCGATGGCGTGGTTTTCGACGGGCTGTTTTGTGCGAATGATTTTATTGCACTGGGTGCGATGCGTGCGCTCGACGAAAATGGGATCAATGTCGGCGCGCAAGTCAAAGTCATTGGCTTTGATGGAATTGCCACAGGCGGATATGCGCAGCCACCGCTGACGACTATAGAACAGGATTATCAACGCGCAGGTGCAATGCTGGTGGATGCATTGATTAATGTGTTGAAAGGCGAGGAGCCGAATATCGAACCGGTGCCCGTCCGGCTACTCCAACGCGGGAGTGCCTAAATAGGGTTGGAGCTGTGCCCAAACAGCTTCCTTCACGGCGATATTTACGGCATGGGCAGGACTGCTTGAAGGCAAAGTCATCGTTTCAGTCGGCAGGTCATGTAACACGGGTCGCGCTAGAACCGCTGCTTTCTGACCATTAAACGCGACCAATCGAAGGTCGGGCATATTTCGCGTAAGCGCGCAAATGTCGTTTAGCGCGGCATTGGCAATGTGCATATCGAGGCTGCCCGGCCGATGCGCCGCGGCAACAACATCCCATAAAGCAATACCTGCTGATTGCAGCGCCGCAATGCGGGCCGGATATTCCATTCCAGCCAAATCCCTGTTCGTAACATGGCCAACCAGCGTCCAGAAATGATTGCGGGGATGCGCGTAATATTGGGCCGCACCAAGCGACGCGTCGCCGGGCAGGCTGCCCAAGATAAGGATACGCGCGTCCGCCCTCGCAACTGGAGCCAATCCGCGCTTCAATGTTTGGCCCGCCGACACGTCATCAACTGCCCCTTCCAATAAGGTCCTGCTGCCATGATAATTCCCTTCGCAGGCTTAACAACACAATCGGCTTCACGTTCAGGATTTGGCGGCGGATCGTGCACTGAACCACGTGAATATTCCACGATACTTCCCTGAACACGGGCCATCCTTTGAACCACCGCTTGCAATACAGCTTGAAAGGACCGGCTGGCCCAATTCGCGATTGTGCCCTCACTTGCACCAGTACGCTGCACGCGTGGACGCAGGCCCTTGCGATCGATATTTTGTGCGTAGTGCGGTCAATCCCGCGTTCGGAAAGGCCAAATCCTTGATTCATCTGAAATTTAGATTGATTTTATCATGCGCCGTTTTGCTAATCACGGGTGATCTGAACGCTGAAGGCGGAACGTGCCCTCAGGGATATTATCCGGTCAACTCTCCCGGCCTCATGGGATGCGCACCCATACCCGATTATGGAAGTCAGGATTCGGGAGACTCGCCTTACGAACCCACTCCGCGGTGGAAGACGCAGTGGGTATCTATCGCATTCGGCGTAAATGGCCTTGGCGTTGCGCCCAACATGCCAAGCAAACGGAAGGCGGAAAAGGCAGCATTGGATAAGTGCCGTGAAATGGGTGGCTTGGACTGCCACATCAACCTGACAACATACAACCAATGCGTTGCCGTCGCCGGTGGTGGCCATACCGCACCAACTGCGGGTGCAGCAGATTTGAAAACCGCAGAATCCCTCGTGATGGAGGATTGCGTGAAGGACCCTGCAAATAAAGAATGCAAAGTCTATTATTCTACCTGCAGCTATCCCGTTCGCGTTCGCTAACGCCAGCGTAACATGTCGGCGCAACAAATCAGTCTGTGCGAGTAAGCCTGTTTGATAATCTGCATTGTGAGAAATTCTATTTCGCTAGAAATAGATGGTGGCAGGGCTGAATTCTAACAAAACAAATAACTACCTGACTTATATATATTTTTGTTTAATCCGAAAAGCTATTCCCCCACATTTACCCCCACATCATTGGCGTGTTAGACTAACTACATAGTTCGATTAATCAAAAAATTCTTGGATTAATCTCTGTTCAAATACTAGCCGATTGAAGATCACCTTGTCATAACTGCAAATTGCAGGGGTGGCTCGGAATCAAACAAAGCACCGCTATACCTATCGCCATTAGCCCTGCCTCCTATTAAAGCTTTTGACACGATATCTGCACTAGTTTTCGTCTCCCCTCCTTATAACCAATCACCGCTAACGTTCAATAAACAGCCAAGAAGCGATGTCATGGAGCGCCAATAAGAATGAATATGCGAGCGAATGATGCCGTCGATCTGGCAGTAGCGATCAAGAATGCGGCTGCCGCTACAGAGACTGTTCTGGTGGAGGCAACCGTTCAGAGCCGTGACGATGGAACCGGCTTAATGGTCTTTGTGAGCTCTGACGAGGCGACTAAAATTATCAGCGCTCATCCACCGCGCATTATTTATCTCGTTGAACAAGTTTTTGATCTAACCGGCGAAATTGAAGCGGCCCGGGATGAACTTGATGATATTGGCATCGAATATTCGCCCGATCTGCTAAAGGCCACGCAAGGTCAGTTTACCCCGTATGACGGGCAAATTGCTGCGACGGCGGCGAGTTTCATGATTGATGGGGTGCTTCATACTGCCCTAGCTATCGCAGATTGGAATGATGAGTTCGAAGAGGCCGTTGCAACAATTCTTGAAAACGCTCGCGAGGGCGCCAGTGCTAGCCAGTTCACCAAACACACCGAGGAAGCCAAGGGGATTGAACGCAAAGCGCTAGTTCTCGTCAAGCACCCCTCGTTCAATCATGGTCGCGTCTCGTTTGACAAGCGCATGGCACTCGCCGAAACTCTATTTAAGGAATGCGATGCGCGCGCACTCTCTGAAATTACACGACGGGCGGAGAACCTATTTTGGTTGGAGCAATCGGGGGTTCAACTCGAAAATCCCTGATTGGGGTAAGTGATAGGCGCTAGCTCATCTAGAAGGCGCTTTATGCTGCCTTTCTACCGCCATCTTGATTTCGATCATCATTGGCCATTTGCGACTTCCGTGATGCTCCTTGCGACAAAAATGCAAGCAGTCGTTCCTCATCTTCAGCCATCTGATATTTTATGTTGCTTCGGAAATTGTGACGCTCACCCTTAATTTTTGCTTCAAACTTCCCAGTCCGATCATCACGGTCCAGCGCACTCTTCGTTCCAAACGCTCGCAACATGAAGCCGTAGGCCATTAGAAGGTCGGGGTGTTGATGAAAAATATGATGTCCAATTTCTGCAAGGTTTTTGTAGTTAAAACCAACCGGCTTCCCAGCCTTCGCACTTTCGGTCAAATGCACGAAGCGGATTATTTTGGCGACGTCTGGATGTTTCCCGTTCAAGCCGCAATTTATGGCTAGCAACTCGCCATTTATGGCAAACCATTCTTTCTGAAACCCCATGTAATCGCCATCCTCGTCGTCATTGAGAACGAATCGAAACACTCGCTCTCGCAGATCTTGTTCAAGTGCGACCTTTGCTTGTTCAAGTGCGGCTTTTGCTTGTTCGATTGCCGCCTGCTTGGCAGCGATTCTGGCGAGCTTGGCGGTTTTGATCTGTTCGCGAAGTTTTGCTGCTTCACCTATGTAATCAAATGCAACGACAGTTTGCAAATCAACGTCGACCGTGATCTCGTCCCAGCGGACAAAGCGTTCGACCCACTCGTCGGCAATATCGCCGCCATCGATTACCGGCTTGCGATGCCAGCATTTCATGATGAACGCACTAGCTGCTTCGGACGCAGCCGCCGTAGCTTCATCGACCACGAAAATGTTCGAATTGTTGCTGAACAATATGTCGTCGTCTGTCATGCGCCGATCGTAGGGGTGAAAATTTGGAACTACCCAGACCAACGCAGCAGCTTCGGCGCGGTAGAATGCGCGCCGATTCAGTACGACATCCAAAAAAGTGGTGCTTAGCTGAACTTCGAAAGCCAGACGCAGACCACTAACGCTGGCAGAGACGTCTGGGCGCCGTAATCCGGGAAGCCCTTCGCTTGCCCGCCAAGTTTGTTCGGATAGCAATGCTGTAAAGCGAGCGTCGGCGGCGAGGCTTCGCAAGAGGAGCGCCTTGTTTCGCCTGTGAGCCTCACTTTCCTGAGCGCCGCGATATTTCATGGCACGAATGTCCGCTTCGGTAAAACCTGTTCGCGTGACCGCCGGGCAAGATCCATCTTCATGGCGATGCCGAAAGAAGAAGCGCTTACTGGTGCTGCAGGCGAGATAAACAGGGACGCCACAGGTCGAACAGACCACTCGTGTTTCGTTGTTTTTTACCAGCGATTTGAGCTTTTGGCGCAGCAGGATTGCGCGCTCGTATCGGAAGGCCCTGATCAAACGCCGTACATTCATTACGAAGCCAGATTTGAGGTTTCTTACCTCTTCGATCTCGGGTTTGCTGACCGCTTGCGCCCATGCCCGCGGATCAACGGTTACATTTCCTGCCACTGTCACCTCCAAACGCTCGGCGAAGGATTTTCACCCCCGACCGAAACCTAACACCTTTCTAATCTAGCCACCGTTCGGTTGAGCCCCCAACGCCGCTCAACATAGAATTCCAAAGATTTGCGAACCTGAAAGCTCAAAACATCCGCGGTAAAGCCGTACTCAAGTCGGACAGCAGATTTTTGCTCTTGCGACAGGTTGCTGTGCGGCCTCAGCCGGATTTCAATCAGCTCTTCCCAGTCAGCGTCTTGCGGCAGCTCCTCGCCAATCGGCGCGGTTAAAAAGCTGCTCTCGGGCAATACCCGAACTGGCACATAATCGCGCCATTCCTGATGGTGGAAACTCCAAGCTCTTACATGTAGGCGTTCGCCATCCGATGCGAAATTAGCGGGAGCAATCCACTGATATTGGCGCAGACCAGTTGCCATTGAAACATAGTCGATTTCGATCTTCAGTCGCTGCTCTATTGCCTGATAGAACTGGCGCATGACTATGGGTGGGCATTGCCGAGCGGGTGATGGCAATATCGAGAAGCCGCCAAATGCCGGGCTTCTGACAAGATCACCTGGCGAACTGGCTTCATACGCAAATGGCAAACCACGATGATTGCGATCGGCCAGATAACATTTGCGAACCGTATCATAGCTGGGTTTCGGTTCGGCAACCCGCTCCAGATACTCCCGAAAATCAATCGCCGCCTGCGGCGAAGAAATACCAAAATGTTCAATCAGGTCTTTGCGATTCACCTGCCCGCGCCATGTCAGGCACTGGTCAAGATAGACCAAACGCGCGCGCATCGCAGGCTTGAGGGTGGAATCGTTCATTGCGGCAAACGATACTTGACTCAATACTGAGTGTCTATATAAATTTTATACATACAGGGATTCGAGGGTTTGGAAATGCGCATATTGCATACAAGTGACTGGCATCTGGGCCGCCAATTCCACGGGGTGGCTTTGGAGGATGATCATGATCATGTGCTCATTCAGATTCTGTCGATGATTGACGATCATCAACCAGATGTCCTGATCGTCGCAGGCGATATTTTCGACAGAGCCAACCCACCCCAGAGCGCGCTCAAGCGGCTTTCGGAGTTTCTGACAACGGTCAGGGCAACGTCAAACGCAGCCATCGTTTTGATCGCAGGAAATCACGATTCAGCGGCGCAGATTGGAGCATTGGGCGTCCTTGCTACCGACGGTGAAGCAATTGTGCGAGGTCCATTGGACCAAGACGAACGTCCGCTGATCCTTTCCGATGCGCACGGGCCTGTGGCGATTTCTGCATTGCCCTTCGCCTTCGAATATGCGGCTCGGCTGTGCTTTGAGAATGAAGAAATTTCCTGTCCGGCCGATGTCATTCGGGCGCAAATTGCGAGTTCACGCAAACATGTTGCAGACGGAATGCGCTGGATCGTGGTTGCACATGCGTTTGTCGACGGCGCTGCAACAAGCGAGAGCGAACGCCCACTAATGCGGACGGTAGGCGGGATTGAAACGGTGCCTGCCGATGCTTTTGAAGGTGCACATTATGTTGCCCTCGGCCATCTGCATCGCCCTCAATCGGTCGGAAACTATCATGTGCGCTATTCCGGTTCGCCGCTGGCCTTCGGCTTTGATGAAGAAGGGCAGGAAAAGTCAGTCAGCCTGATCAACATTTCAGCAGAGGGCACTGTTGAAGTCGAAACACTGCCGATCAAACCGCTTCGTCAAGTTCGAGTCATTCGGGGGAAGCTTCAGGAGCTGTTAGCTGCGACTGAGGTCTCTAATGACCTAATTCGCGTGGTGCTAACCGATGAAACGCCGCAAATCGACCCCATGAAAAGAGTTAGGATGATCTATCCGAACGCTGTGCAGCTCGCCTATGAACGCAATGAGCGGCCTTTAGAACAGCGCCTGTCGGACCAAACCGCAGCGATCAACGACCCGCACGCGCTCGCGACAGCGTTTATGGATTTTGTTCGTGACGATCCATTGTCGGAGGCAGAAGGCGAAATTGTGGCCGCCGCACTCCACACATTCGCCACGACGGAGGAAGTTCAATGAAACCGATCATCCTCTCTTTGAGCGCCTTTGGCCCTTATGGCGGAACTGAAGTAATAGATTTCCGTGAAGCCACCGATGCCGGGTTGTTTGGAATATATGGACCTACCGGGTCAGGAAAATCGTCGATCTTCAGCGCAATCGCGTTCGCGCTATTTGGTCAAGGTGCAAAGGAGGAACAAGGTATCGGAACAATGCGCTCTGACTTTGCATCTGACGCGTTATCGACCGAGGTCAGTCTGCAGTTCCAGCTTGGTGAAAAGAGATATTTCGTCCGACGCATCCCTGACCAGCCACGCCCCAAGAGTAGAGGGGATGGACACACTATGCAGACGCATACCGCATGGCTGTTTGACGTATCAGCGGTTCCAATTGACGATGTAAGTGCGGAATGCTGCGGCGTTCCTATCGCCGAACGCAAGGTGAGCGATGTCCTGCGGAATGTCGAAGGCCTGCTTGGTTACGGTGCGCAGCAGTTTCGCCAGATCGTGCTTCTTCCGCAAGGCCGATTCGAGCGGTTCCTCGTATCCAAAAGCAATGACAGGCTCGAGATTCTGCGCGAGCTGTTCGACGTATCGCTTTACCGGCGACTTACGGATAAACTCAAAACGGATTCTGCAGATATCCGACGCGAAATCGCAGACGGCTATCGCCTGAACGTGCAGCGTCTGTTGGCGGAAGGCTTCGCCAGTTCAGATGAATTGAGTGCGGGCATTGCGTCAGCGCTCGAGGAGTATGAGGTTGCCTGTCTGAAAGTGACCGAAACTTCATCGGCTCTTGATCTTGCGAATAAGGCACTGGCAGCGGCTGAAGCCCAAGAGACGCAATTCCGTGAAGTCGAGGCGGCTGCTGCAGCCGTGGAGCTGCTGGAAAGCAAGATTCCGGAGATCGAGGCCATCCGCGCCCGCAAATCAAATGCCGAACTGGCACGTCGCATGGCGGATCTCGACAACAGCTTGATTGAGGCTCGCGATCGTCACGCATCGGCCATCAAGGCCCAGAACGATGCGAGCGACGCTGCCGCGCTTGCGCGCGATGCCTCATCCGCTGCGAATGACGCTCTGGCCGATCTAAGATCAAGAGAACACGAAATCGAAAATCTGTGCCGCAAGGTCGATGAACTGGAACGCCACAAGCAGGTTTTGATCGATTCAGCCGAGCGACATGATGAGCACCAAAAAGCCCTGAACAATCTCAACAGCGCCAAGCTCGGGCAGGAAAGTGCCGCTACAGTTCACCACCAAGCCGAGCAGCTGTTTGAAGAGAAATCCGCTGCACTGACTGCAGCGCAACGAGACACCCTTGAACGAGAAAAATTGTTAGGGCTGAGCAACAAACTGAAAATCGAGCTAGATGGTGCGCGTACTTACCAAAGTGCAATCGAATCCCAAGCTCAAGCGCAGATTGACCTCGATGCTGCATTGGCAAAAGCATCCGAAGCCCAAAGCCGTCATCGTGATGCCAGTGAGACAGAAACAGCGCGTGAACATGATTTTATTGCGGCACAAGCCAGTGTGCTCGCACAGCGGCTGGAGCATGGACTGCCATGTCCGGTCTGTGGCGGTAGCGATCACCCGCACCCCGCGCAAGGAACCGGCGATGCAACTCTCCTGGAGGCGGCTTGGCGTGACGCGCAATCAGCTTCGATCGACGCTGCAAAGATCGATCGTGAGGCACAGGCATACGCTAGTTCTAAAAGAGCAACCTTCGAGGCACGCCAAGCGGCGGTCAAAGCGCTTGCGGCACCCCAGCGCGAGATCGACGAAATTGATACCGACTATCGGAATGCTTCCGGCGAAATCAGCGCACTCGGCGATATCGTTGACGTTACCCTGCTCGGAAAGGAAGTTGACGAATTAAGCGCACGCAGACAGGCGGCGGCAACTAATCTTCAAAGCGCAAATTCCACTCTAGGCGAGGCCTCAACTGCCGAAGCTTTAGCTCGGCAGGCTTACGCAGATCGCATTGCTTCTGTTCCGGAACCCCTACGCGATCCGGTCGCGCTGCAGGCCGAAATCGACATCACAACGAATGGCATCAATCAGCGTCGGCAAACGATAGCCGACGCATTGGAAAAGCAGCAGATTTGCCATGCTGCACATATCAAAGCGGATGCCGACTTGCAGAATGCTTCGACCTCGCTAGTGGATTGTGCGTCCGAAGCCGAAAAGAAGCAGGCTGAATTTGAGGCGCGACTTATCGAGCTGGGATTGCCTGAAGCCGCCTATCGGTCGGCCATTCCCGACATCAGTATGATCGGAGAATTGGAAGCGGTTATCTCGGAATTTGACGGGAAACTATCCCTCGCACGGGGACGACAAACAGCCGCCAGAAACGCAGTTGCAGACGCTGAACGGCCTGATATCGAGCCGTTCCGGCTCAGCTGCGAGCAAGCCAAGGCATTCGCTAATGAAGCTTCAAAGCACAGCGCTGAGACGAAACAGAAGCATCAGTCGCTACTCGAATTGCAATCGAGTTTGGCTGATGAACAAAAGAAACTCGAGAGCCTTGAACAATCGTCTGGCCCATTGCGAAGTCTGGCCGACGCATTCGATGGGCAAAACGAGATGCGAACCAGCCTCGAAACCTTTGCCATAGGTGCGATGTTCGACCAGGTCCTCGAAGCTGCAAATCTGAGACTGGGTCCGATGACCGGTGGTCGATACCGCTTCGAACGCGACACGGTGAGTGTGGGCGGGCGGTCAAAACGGGGGCTCGATGTTCGGGTTCACGACATCGAAACGGGCCGGGCTCGCGAAATCATAACATTGTCAGGCGGTGAGACCTTCATTGCCGCCCTGTCTCTGGCTCTGGGGCTCTCCGATATTGTCGAAATGACTAATGGGGCCATCAGGCTCGATACGATTTTTATTGATGAGGGCTTTGGTAGCTTGGACACCGAAAACGATGCCGGAACCTTGGATCAAGTATTGCAGGTTCTTCAGAAAATCGTTGGAGAGCGTAGAGCCGTAGGTCTGATTTCACATGTACCTTTGGTCCAGCAGGCGGTTCCCAACGGTTTCACCGTGCATAAGGGCAGTAATGGCAGTCAGATAGAGGTTCGGCTTGGTTGAGCAGCCTGATAAATACCATTTTTCGTATTAAAGGAATTCCGAGTGGCTGAGCTTGTCATCGACGAAACGCGCATTGGCAAAGGGGAGCGCGACTTCGCGTTATATGTTGATCGCCCGAAAGGTAACGGATCGAGCATCGTCGCTGATCTACGAATGGATTTGGAGGGGCCTGTGTCGCCTGAGGTTTTGCGAGCGAAGTCGCTTAGTGGCTTTGAGCTCCCCGCTCTCGAAATGGCGCATAAGGCAATGGAGCGTGCTGATGAGCTAGGAGTCGAGCATATATTGCTCATCGACCCATACGGGCTGCTACCTCTTGCGAAGGTCAACCGGTATGATAGCTAGTATTTTGAGTAACTTAGTTCAGCAATTGATTACCGGCTCTCCATCCGTCGGTCCGAAATATGTATACGTTTTTCGGACACATAGAGTTGGACAATGTCCGAAATTATGATACATATTTCGGACATGGATAATTTTTCTTCTAGTCTAAAGGTCCTCATCCTTGACCGCATCGGCCAAGGCATGGCGCACGCTGTATGGACGCCCACGGATTTTCTTGATCTCGGCGGACGGGACGCCGTGGACAAGACGCTCCAGCGTCTCGTTAAATGGGGTGAATTGCGGCGGATCGACCGTGGTCTCTATGACAAACCGCAGTTCAACAGCCTGACCCAGCAGGATAGTGCACCCGACCCGCGCGCGGTCATCGACGCCGTGGCGCGGCGCGACCAGATTCGTGTGCTGGTCGACGGCATGACAGCTGCCAACGATCTCGGCTTCACCAATGCCGTGCCGGCAAAGATCATCGTGCACAGCGAAGCCCGACCCAAGTCGATCAAGCTCGGTAATCTCGCCATTACGTTCAAGCAAACGGCTGCCAGCAAGCTCCATTGGGCCGGACGCCCCGCCATGCGCATCGTTCAAGCCCTGCACTGGCTGCGCGACACGATGACCGGAGATCAGGACGGCCAGTGGCGCCAACGCTTGGCTGTCCTGTTGGCAGACCCTGTTCACGGCGGGGAACTGCGGACTGACCTCGCCGACGGGATGTCCACGCTCCCGGCTTGGATGCAGGAGATGCTGAGACCGCTCGTTGCCGACGACATAGCCGCGCCATGAACATCGCCTTTGACGAAATCCTGCGTGCAGAGGCGCAAACCCGAAACGGCCTGTTCACAGCGACAGCCCAGCGACTTGGCACGACACCACAGAATGTCGAAAAAGACTTCTGGGTGTGCTGGACGCTCGATGCCCTTTTCAACGGCTTTGGCGAAGGGCCTCGCCTGTTGTTCAAAGGCGGCACGTCACTTTCCAAGGCATTCGGGCTGATCCAGCGCTTTTCAGAAGACATCGACGTCACAGTCTTCCGCGACGACCTCGGAATTCCGGCATCTGTCGAAGAACTGGCTGTGCTAAGCGGAAAAAAGCGCGCAGCAGCCTTAGATGCGATCAAGGAAGCCTGCGAAACTTATATCAACGGTCCACTTGCAGAACGTCTGGCGACTATCTGCGCCGAAACGTGCGCACGCACTGGACTTGGTCAAAATGCCCTTACGGTAAAAGCCGACGTACATGACCGACAGACATTACTGCTCGGCTATCCCAGCGTCACGCCAGTAGACGCCTACATTCCCAAGTCAGTCAAAATCGAATCCGGTGCCAAGTCGGCGCTCGATCCGAATTCGGTGCGAACGATTACGCCTTATGTTGATGCAGATGCCCCGGGGGTCGACCTAACAGTGCCGGAGATCACCGTGGTCGATGCCGAACGGACGTTCTGGGACAAGGTAGTGATCCTTCACGGCCTGCGCCGCTGGTATGAAATTCGCGGACAGCTGCGCGGCAATGGCCAGCGCATTTCGCGGCACTATTACGACCTCTTCCGCATGCTCCAGTCCGACAGCGGGAAAGCCGCAATGAAGGATAGAGCACTTGGCGCAGATTGCGTCGCCCATGCCCGCATGTTTTTCAATCGGCCCGATTTCGATCTGGCTTCGGCGCAACCACCAACATTTGCACTGTGCCCCGATGGCGGAATGGTCGACGACTTGCGACAGGACTATCGTGCCATGAGCGTGATGATCTTTGGTGAACCTCCTGCGTTCGACGCGGTGATCGAGGCGATTGCTGCGCTAGAGACCGAATTGAACACCGAAGGCGCGCAGTCATGACGGGGTTCTTTCAACGGCTCTTTTCAAAACGGCCAGACGTGCATGAAACGTCCATTGCTTCCTTAGGCGCACGCTTGCACATTCAAAAGTTCGGCCACAATTTGGTCAGCATCGACGCGCTCGATTTCTTCGGCCATCAGGCGGTGTCACCCAACAAGCGCTATCGCCTGATCTGGGCGGACCGAACACCTGACGGACGTCAGGGTGGAAGCCCAATTGAAGGCCATGGTTCGTGGTTGCTGCTGCTTGATGACCGGGTTGTTGCAAAGGGACGGCTGGAACGGCCACAGGAAGGATGTGTCGCCGACAATGGAACAGCGATCCTGCATGACTGGCTGTTTGGTGAAGGGTTGCAAGGAAGATTTGTCGCTTTCGCGCCGGATGGTCGCCAATTGATCGAACAGCAATTCGCTGCAAATTTGATGAGCAATGGTGTGTCGCCCGATGGGCGTTTTGCGATCTGCCAGACTGCCAATTCACCCGGCAGCGACGACAGTTGCCGCTACATTCTCTTCGACCTCACAGCCGGGAATGAAATGGCACGTTGGGAAGTCGAGACGGGCTGGGCCGAACGCTATGAGTGGGATTGCGAAGACCGGCAGGTCTATCTTTGCATGAAGGACGGTGAGCGCGTCGGATATCATTTCAACGGCGACATGGTCGGGCGCGAGGCTTGGCAGTTGCGAAGAATCGGCGCAGGTGATCTCCCGGTCATTCGAACTCTTCTGGCAGGCACGAGCGGAAACGATCAACTGCTTCGCAGCGAGATCATTGCTGGTCTGGGGGTTGCCGCCCGCGATGGAGAGATATGGCAACAGGCTCAGGCGTTTCGCCTGCTGGGCGAACTGCATGAACAGGCAGGCGAGCTTGCAGAAGCCGTAAAGGCTTATGACGACGCACTCACAATCGATCCTAAGGTGGGCGTTGCCCGCCGCGTCGAGCAGCTCAGAAAAATACTAGGTACATCAGATTCCAAATCGGGTGCCAAACGACTGAGCCGTTTCCAGCAACAGGCTGGGCGACTTGGGGTCGCACATGAGGTCGTTTATCTTGAAAAGGGCACTGGAAAAGACTGGCGGTTCACATCGACCGATCCATGGATGGACGTGGAGCCTGCTGCTCTAGACCACTACCGATCGCTTGGATGGGACGGGGCCGCGTCAGAGGGCGGGTTGATCCTGACGCTCATCAAGGCGGCTTCGTTCGAAATGCTCGGCACGCGCAACGCCGATACATTCGTCGAGGCGCTCTATGCGCAAAATGTGGCGTTCGATCAGGATCGCTTCGACCCGGGACAACTTATCGCCACTGTGTCAAATGCGAACCGAGGCCAGATCGCTCGGAACTGGAAAGTCATTGCTGCCAGCGCTGGCGACACTCCGGCCTTTTAGGCTAAGGCAGTTAACCAAAGGACACATGTATGTCGCTCCCGATAGCTCATCGACCTTTGCCGAGATTGCTCAAATTCACCCTGGCTTTGCGATACCGAGAGCAAACTATAAACCAGAGAAGGTTTGGGACGAAGTTCGCCAGTCCGGATTCGAGAAGATCCGAATAAGGCCCTACCTTACATTCCCACTAGACAGTCGATGGATATACTATTCCGAACATCCCCATCTTCTCGACCGTCACAGCCCCGAATTTGCTAAAAGCAAAGACGAAAACGAGTTTTTGATCACGGTTCCCGAACCGCGAAAGGTGAGTGAGGCATCACCGCTCTACTCGAGCACTCTTGTGGGACTTCATGTCCACGAACGCGGCTCTGTCGTTTTCCCACGTGAGATCGTTAGCGACGATCTCCTTGCGCATCGCGAAGCCAACATTGCCGAGCCGGCATGGCGCGTTCTGCGGGATCATTTCGATCTCGCTGGTGAGCGCAGCGACGATGACGCCCGCGCGTTCGTCGGCAAGTTGTTTCGGGTCGCCTTCGCCATTCTTCACGCACCGACATATCAAGCCGAGCACAAAAGCGCACTGTCCAGCGACTGGGCCCACCTCCCTATTCCCAAGGATGCAAAGCTACTCGAGAAACTCTGCGATGCCGGCGAGCAGGTCTCGCGCTTGCTGGACGCCAATCGTGACGCGCGAGACGCTATCGAAGCAGTATTGACGCCGGAGCGTGCCAAGCGCCTCGGCCAACTTCGGCGGAAAGACGGAAAGCCGGTCACTGCCGACGACCTCAAAGTGACGGTGACCTATTGGGGAGGCGGCAAAGGCAAATGGATCCCACGTCCATTCTCGGATGAAGAACTACCCGATGCCACGGCCGGCGACATCTGGGGCGAACGGACGGGCGACCTCTTCCTGAATGACGAGGCTCATTTCGCACATGTTCCCGAAACCGTCTGGCTTTACCAACTCGGGGGCTATCCGGTGCTAAAAAAGTGGCTCGGCTACCGTCAGGCCGACCGCCATGAGGCCAAGCCACTATCCGACGAAGAACGTCGATGGCTACGTCAGATGATACAACGCATCGCAGCTCTACAGGCCTTGAGCCCATCGCTTGATGCCCTGTACCAAGATGTGGTGGCGGACAGTTTCACCGCTGCTGAGCTCAATGTCCGCAAGTGATAAGGCGCGCTGATGCTTCAATTCGACAGCCGATGGCGATTTGATAGCCCCGGCCGCATTGAGCCGGAGGTCGAGGCCGCGTTCCTCGACCTGATCAATCGTATCTGTGGTCAAGGCTCGCGCAAGGCACTCCTAGAGCATTTCAAGTCACACTTCGCCGCTGTCGCCGGCGTGCCACACTACGTCAGCAGTGATTCAAGTTGGGCAGCTACCGACCTCGAACGCATTATGGGCGAGGCCGTTGCAAATGCGCCGCTTTTCATCGACGCTTTCTACAGCGCGTGTGTTCCTTGGCGATTGTGCATCTTCGTCAATTGCCATGGTTATTTCCTGTCATGTGGCAGCTTTGAGTTCAGCGATCCGCTCAGAACACATGTTCTGTACGACGCGGCCTAATTCTTCAACGCACGCACCCATCCACGTAAGCTCATCCGCACTGACACGATAATGTTTCGAATACCGGGCCTTCACATAGGCTTCTTTGAGTTTCTCAAACTTCGCTCGGTCTGCTCGCTGATCGCGAGGCCACGCGTCAACCAACCGCATATCAATTCGCTCGGCCTGCGTCCGCAAATGGCCAAGATTGTGCACATGTGGCGTGTAGAATGTGCAGACTAAAAGCACCTTATGATAAAGCCGCTCGGTAGATTGGTGTAGTTGAAACGCTGCGTTGTTGTTGCGGCCTTGCGACAGATTGAACTTGTAATTGTCGAAAAACTCTCCCGCACTAGGGTACCATTCTTCAAAATACTCCGTTGCCATAGCCAACGCCTGCGCTGGCGTCTTCGGTTTCGGCTTATGCAGAACGCGCTCGTCGGCCTCATAAAGCGCGACGCCATCCTGCGCGACGTCCATGAAAAAATAGCGGCCATGCGCAAGCCCGTCGTTCACTTCCTGCAACGTATGCACAATGAAATTGACCGGCGTATGCAGAGTTTTGTCGATTGCGAGTTCGCGAATGAGCCGATCGTCGAGCTTTAGCCAGTAATCAACGCGGTCGGTCAGTCGCTTGTCATTGACAATGATCAGCAGATCAAAATCCGAACGATAGCCCTTGGCTGTGTGCGGCTCGTCGACCCAACCACCGCGCGCATAGCTGCCATAAAGGATGATCTTTTCGATGCGGCCTTTCTTCTTCCATTCGTGCTTGGCAAGCGCGAGCGCGTCTTCGAATTCTTCGAAGATTATGGCTTTGACGCGCTCGAGCTCGCGCTGTTTGTTGGCCGGAAGATGATCTAAATCGGTGCGCATGGTTCAGCAGCACAGTGTAATGGTAGAACAATATTGGCAAGCGCGAACGTGCTTTGAATGTGTTGGTATTGCATCCGGTTTCGGAGAGGCAGTGCATCATATTCGCATAATCGGTTGCACCGGTTCGGCGAGAGTAATGTCGTACGGATATCAAGCGAATGGGTCATATTCGGCAACAATGAGGTAGGGACTGCCATCATATTCGTTGAGGGGAATGGCGTGATAGCCTTTGGGTGTGCGGATAATGACGATGATCGTCATCAATGTCCGCGAGAGGTTGAAACCAAATTGGCGAGCGGTTGCGAGCGGCATGACAGGTGCCTTTCGATTGTGCGATCTAGAAAGTGGCCCCGCCGCAAGGCGGGGCCAGCGCCGGTCAGGCTGGCGGGTTCCAGATGATGACCTTCTTTTCGGCATCGTTGCCGGGCGCATTGGCGATGTTGCCGTAGATCGTCCCGAACTCAGGGGCGGATAGCGAAACAGAGACATATTCCGTGCCGGAGGATTGCGAGACCCGCTTCCAGCCTGCACCGAGTTCAAAGCCGTTTTTGCGGCTTACGACGCGATAATCGGGTTCGCTGTCCTTGACCTTTTGGTCGTTGGGCAGAATTGCGATCTGGGCGGTGACGTTCAGCGTGGTCAATGTGCCTTCGAAGCCGTCGTCCTTCACGTTAAGCGTTGCGATAGTAGCCATGATATTTACTCCTTGGTTGCTCGGAGACCATTCCCCGATGGCACCAGGAGTAGGGACCGGGAGCCGAAGTCACCGGAGCGCTAGCGTAGGGCGAACCCCGAACGGGGTTGACTGTTCAGGCGGTTCGAGGACCGTAACAAGGTGACAAGAGGGGTTGGTGGCGGAGCTGACGGGAGAGTGGCTGGCCGACTAAGCATCGTCCTGATCAGACGACATTTCAGTGCACTGAGCGCAGAGATTGCCGCCCAAAAGTTCCCGCTGCGGTTAACACACAAGGCGGCATCCGCTTTGCATATGCCGCCATTTGCACGGCTTCCGCCGAACGCAGCGGTCGAAAGCCGTCGGCGCGTTGCAGAATCTGCGCCACGCTTTCCTCCCCTTTCCGGCAGCCTGTCTTTCATCGCTGCGCTACGCAGCAAAGAATAGCGAAAGATCGGCGATACCAAGACAGCTCATGATGCGCGAAGATGGATCATTGGCGCTGGTCAATTGAGGCCACGCTGTGAAAGGCAATCCAGCCGATGACAGTTTCGGACCGCATCCTGCGTCTAAATGCCGTTCTAGACCGAACAGGTCTGAGTCGCTCCACGCTGTATCGCAAGATAGGTGAAGGCACCTTCCCCCAGCAGATACAGCTTTCGAAGCGATGTACGGGCTGGCGCGAATCCGCCATCGAGCAATGGCTAATGAACCCAATGTCGAATTGCACATCGCAATCACCGACAGGTTTTGAGCTTGTTAGCCAGCATCAATTGCGCGCTGCATCGGAATGATCTTCACCCCGGTCGCATGGAGCAAATAAAGCTTGCTTATGTTAATTTTTTAGTCCACAAATGAGGCTTCGAAAATTAACAAGGCATAACCGCATGGCTGAAATCATCCGTTCTGATGAAATTGAAGTAAAATCCAGGCTCCACGATTTTGGCATGGATATCGCGATGGTGTCGGAAATTTGCGAAGGCGCGATACACGGTCGCAATCTTGCCTCAGGGCTCCAGCCGAAAACCGCTGAAGGTATGCTCAAATATATTTTTGGCGTCGAGGCTCTGCGTAAGGTGCTGTTGTCTTCAACGGCAGTTGATTACGAAATTTTCTCCGTAAGCAACATGGAGGGCGTTTTCGACGCCGCATATGGCCGCAAAATCTTTTTCCAGATAGTCGATCAGGCGTGTGGCACGGAAGACCCGCAGCCCAAATCCAAAATTGGCGATGGAAAGAAGAAGTTGATTCAGCAGTCGGGTCAGGGATTCTTATTTTCCGAAATGGAAGAAGAAGAAATGGCGAGAGTGGCGAAGCTTAGCGCCATCGCAAGGGCGGAATGCTGGTATTTGATGGTGTCGATTGCCAACGACGGAACATTATGCTGCGAACTGTCTCACCCGAAGGCAGTTGACGAAGACAAATTCGACGGTTTTCACGAGCGCATTAAGATTTTCAAATATGGCGGTTTCACGCCTTCCTCTTCGCTTCGTAAAGACGATAGCGATGATGACGACACGTTTGAGATAACGCCTGTTATAAAGAAGAAGTGATGTCACAAACCTTCAACAGCCAGCGGCTCCGATTGGCTCGGAGCCGCCGCGAAATGACGAGTCAGGCGTTGGCTGCTGCCGCTGGGATAAGCCCTGTTACCCTGTCCCGCCTAGAAAACAAAAATAACCAGCCGGAAGATGAAACATTAGAAGCACTCGCGAAGGCATTGAATTATCCAAAGAATTTCTTTTATGGCGATGATCTGGACGAAGTCGATAAAGAAGATGCTAGCTTCCGCAGTCTAAAGGCCATGACTGCGAAGCAGCGTTCGCGCGCCCTCGCCGCCGCTTCTTTAGCTTTTCTCGTATCCGATAAGATTGAAGAAGATTTCGGCCTTCCCGAAGTTGATGTGCCTAATCTGAGCCATGAACCAACACCGGAATCTGCAGCTGCCACTTTGCGTGCGCACTGGGGCCTTGGCGACAGGCCTATCGGCAATATGATCGACTTATTAGAAGCTAAAGGCGTCCGCGTTTACTCACTGACCGAACAGACCAAATGCGTTGATGCCTTTTCGACTTGGCGCTCTGGAGTTCCTTATGTGTTCTTGAATACATTAAAATCGTCGGAGCATAGCAGATTCGATGCCGCACACGAGCTTGGCCATTTGTGTATGCACCAACACGGAGGGTCGATGCACAAATCAGCAGAGCCAGAAGCGAATGCTTTCGCGGGAAGTTTTTTGATGCCGCCAAGTGATATTCGGAGCCGTATACCACGTGTCAGTTCACTTGCTGAAATACAGAAGTTCAAAAAGAGATGGGGTGTTTCCCTTTCGGCCCTGACCTTTCAACTGTCAAAGTTGAAGATGATAACGGAATGGCAGGCGCGTTCGTATTTTATCCAAATGAATAAGAATGGTAGCCGAACTTCAGAGCCTGACCCGATGCCTTTTGAAACGTCTCAAATCTGGAAAACCGTGTTCAAAGAATATTGGAACGACAAGGTCACGAGGGCTGATGTTGCAAAGTCGCTCAATATCCCAGAGGATGAATTTCACGATCTTGTCTTTGGCTTGGCAGTCGAAGCTTTTGATTCTGAAATCGGAGCATCAAAGCCGGCATTGCGCCTTGTAAGCTGAAATTTTAGGGACCGCTAGCAGCCGAGGTCGACGCCAGTGTCGAGATTGCAAATCCTAGGCGATCACTGACCGCTAGAATCGGAGCCGCTAGAACAATATGCTCCCCATGCATCCATAAGCCGCACCCTCGGCCCGGGATTGTCCGGCGTTCCGAGATAGGTTGTGCGGCGATAGGCGGCTTCCGTTGCGTCCGGCGTCTTGTGCGCCTTTGCCTTGTCGACCACCTCTTTGGAAAATTCCGTCTGGTCCGCTGCCCAATCTGTCAGTGAGGAGCGAAAACCATGCACCGTAAATGGCTTTCCGCCGGGGCCCATATCGCCATGGGTCAAGTCCCTCAGGCATTTCAATAGCGTCATATCGCTCATCGGCCCGCCGTTGACACCCGGGAACACAACGTTGGTCCCAGCAAGCCGATAAGCCGCCGCTCGTTCCAACACCGCCAGCGCCATGTTGCTCAAGGGAACGATATGCGCCTTGTTGCGCTTCATATGTCCGGCAGGAACGGTCCAAAGCAGGTTTTCCAGATCGAATTCATCCCATGTTGCAAAACGCAGCTCCTGGCTGCGCACACAGGTCAGGATGATCATTTCCAGTCCCAGCCGTCCGAATGACGGCTTGCGCTGCAATGTTTTGATAAAGGCGGGAATCTGCGAATAGGGCATCGCTTCGCGATGCTCTTGTTCCTTTTGCTGCCTTGGCAATCCCCGCCCGGCTTTCAGGCTACCGTTACCGCTTGGCGCTTCGCTGGAGCGCCAGCCCTTTGCATGGGCATAGTCAAGGACGACGCAAATCCGGTTGCGCACCTGCCGCGCCGTATCGGGAATGGTCTGCCAGATGGGGTTTAAGGTGGCAATTATGTCGGCCGCCGTTATCGCTCCCGTTGTTTCCTTGCCTAGTCTGGGGAAGGCATATGTTTCCAATCCAGCCAGCCATTGCCGCGCATAGGTTTTGCTTTTCCAGCCACCTTCATTTTCGGCATGATATTGGATCGCGGCGTCTTTGAATGTAACCGTGGCTGCAGCAGCGTCTTTGCGTTCCGCCAGCACGTCGCGCCGGTCGACCTTGACGGCACTCCGCAATTCTCGCGCCTTTTCTCGCGCTATGGCCAACGTGACCAGTTTGGCGCTGCCTATGCCAATATCCCGCCGTTTGCCGTCATGCTGGAGACGCAAAAGCCAGGAAGCCCCGCCCCGCTTGTCCACTTTAAGGAAAAGCCCATCTCCATCCTGGTAGGTGCCGGGAGTCGTGAGGTGCGTTTTGACCGCTATTGCTGTGAGTTTTCCCATAAATTTACCCCCACATTCTCCCCCCTAAAATCGGGAGACCCAAGTGTGGGGGAAAGAAACTTCCCCCCCATTTACCCCCACACTAGGCCTGAGATGCAGTGAGATATCATGCGACGCAGGGGGAGGAACAAAGCGAATATACGCTGGGTTTTCTGGGATTTCCAGCACTTTTGAGGATGTCTTGGGAGGAGTAATTGGTGGACAGGGCTGGATTCGAACCAGCGTACGGAAAACCGGGCAGATTTACAGTCTGCTGCCTTTAACCACTCGGCCACCTGTCCACACTTTGCGGGGCAATATGCATTTGCATAAGGGCCGGTCCCGCTAAGGAAGCAGCCCAATGGCGAAACGCCCCTTGCCTGTCAATGCCTCAAGTGGGAAAGGGGCTGTAATCATCACTAATATTTTTAGATTGAAGCCAACTTATGTCCTCTCACAAAAGCCATCGTCGTAGGGGCGCAGCCACCATCAGCGGCAACCCCAAATTTTACGG
>JBGSVG010000274.1:0-6637 GCA_041753095.1 Sphingorhabdus sp.
AATCCGCAATTGTCGCTGAATCCAGCTGGTCGAGGCCTTTTGGCTTTCGAACACGATCTGGCAGGCTTTGCGATATTGCGCATCCTCTTCGCTATCTTCGCCGCCCATCGCGCCAAAGTCGAAGCCGCCGTCTTCAGGCTCTTCAGTTACCGCCTGAATATATTCTGGTTGCCCCTGCCCGCGCCAATGATCAGCGACGCGGCGGACTTCGTCGTCGGAGACAAACGGCCCGTGAATACGCGTCAGACCTCGCCCACCAGCCATATAGAGCATGTCGCCCTTACCGAGCAGTTGTTCGGCGCCCTGCTCGCCCAAAATTGTGCGGCTGTCGATTTTCGAGGTGACGTGAAAACTGATGCGCGTCGGCAAATTGGCCTTGATTACACCGGTAATGACATCGACCGAAGGCCGCTGAGTTGCCATGATAAGATGGATTCCGGCCGCACGAGCCTTTTGCGCCAGCCGCTGGATAAGAAATTCAACCTCCTTACCGGCAGTCATCATCAGGTCGGCTAGCTCGTCTACGATCACCACGATTTGGGGGATCGGCTCGTACGCGAGGCTTTCTTCCTCATATTGCGGCTGTCCGGTCATCGGGTCATAGCCAATCTGGACCTTGCGGCCCAATGGCGCACCCTTGGCTTTGGCTGCGCGGACCTTTTCGTTGAAATTGGCAAGGTTGCGCACGCCGAGCGATGACATCATCCGATAGCGCTCCTCCATCTGCTCCACCGCCCATTTAAGCGCGCGGATAGCTTTGGCAGGCTCGGTCACCACTGGCGACAACAGATGCGGGATATCGTCGTAGCTGCTGAGTTCAAGCATCTTGGGGTCGATCATGATCATCCGGCACTGGTCGGGTGTCAGCCGGTAGAGCAAAGACAATATCATGCAATTAAGGCCAACCGACTTGCCCGAACCGGTGGTGCCGGCAACCAGCAGATGCGGCATCGGCGCAAGGTCGGCAATGACGGGATCACCCGAGATATTCTTGCCTAATATTATCGGCAACGCGCCCTTTTGTTCGGCGAACGCGCCCGAGCCGACCATTTCCTGAAACACCACAGCCTCGCGATGCGCGTTGGGCAGCTCGATGCCCATTACCGTACGCCCGGGAATGACCGAGACACGCGCCGACAGCGCGGACATGTTGCGGGCAATATCTTCCGCCAGCTGGATGACGCGGCTTGATTTAATACCAGCTGCAGGCTCCAGTTCGTACATCGTAACAACCGGGCCCGGGCGCACCGCCACAATCTGCCCCTTTACATGGAAATCATCGAGCACCGATTCTAGCAGTCGCGCATTGGCCTCAAGAGCAGCTTTGTCCAGTTTTGGCACCGAGACCGAAGGCGGCGGATCGAGCAAGTCGAGCGAAGGCAGCGTATAACTGCCGAAAAAATCCCCTTGCCGGGCACCGGTTGAAAAAGCCGCTTTTTTCGGCGCCGAATTGCGATCGTCGATTAACGGAGGTTTGCGATTTTCAGGCTCGACTGCTTTGCGCGGTGGCCTCGCTTCGACAACTTGCGGAGCGATATAGTCGGCTTCGTCCGCGATTTCGACAGCACCTCTGCTGGGGAATCGGGGCATCGCGATTGCAGGAATCCGAAACAGCGGTCGTTCCAGCTGGAGCGAACGAATCACGAGCGCAATGCCACCAAACAAGCTGAACAAAATGAGCAGCAGACGGACCAGAGAACCGAGACCGCCGTCAATCTGGCTTGCAAGCGGCGTGATGACGCTGTCGGCCAACAGGGCAATCGTTCCACCCCACCCTGCTGGTAAGCCAATATCGCTGCCATGTTGCCAAAAGGACATGCCGAACCCCATAAGGAGCATGCCAATGAGGCACAGCCCCAGCTGACGCTTCCATTCCGGTTGGGGCACATTGCGCCACAAACGCCGCGCGAAAATCAGCATGAGCGGCAAAAGAAATATCGCTGGCAGACCAAACAGAAACAAGGCGGCATCGCCCAAATACGCGCCCGTTTGGCCCATCCAATTGTGCTGGACGTTCGCAGCTGCGCTATTGAAGGCGGCATCTGCAGCGGAATAGCTGAGAACCGAGAGGCCATAGAAAAGCCCAAACAGTCCAAGCGCGGCCGCGCCGATCAACGCGCCGCTGCGAATCAAGGACGCGCGCATCATCTGTCGCCAGTTTGCCATGTTGGTCTTTGAGCTGATTTTGGAAACGCGCGATGCCATCGGAAATACTGCTCTATAAGGTTAATACGCCCTTTTCGTCTTCGGTGGACTCGCCGTCAAGCGTTACGGGCAAAATCCTCCTTTGAGTCCGTCCTTCGATTGCGCCATAAGAGTAATATGACCGAAAAAGCAGATATACTCATCATCGGAGGAGGCCTGATCGGCCTGACGCAGGCGCTGGCGCTCGCCGCCCACGGTATCACCAGCCATGTCATCGACCGCGCCGACCCGGCGGCGATGCTGGCCGCTGGCTTCGACGGACGGACTTCAGCAATATCCAGTTCAAGTATGAAAATGTTCGAAGCCATCGGGGTTACGGAACAGTTGGCGGGTAAAGGCTGCCCGATTGGACAAATCTGGGTCAGTGACGGGCTGAAGGCCGGAGCACTCGATTTTGTACCCGGTGCTAATGATGGTTATCTGGGCCAGATGTTCGAGAATCGCTTCTTGCGTAGCGTCTTATACAATGCTGCAAGGGAGAGCGATGCGATCACGCTCCACATGCCCGTGGGTATTGCCAGCAAAAGCCGCGATGGTGTGCATTCAAAAGTGACGCTGGAAACCGGTGAGGTGCTGACTGCAGATCTGATGATCGTGGCCGAAGGCCGACAGAGCCAGACACGTGACGAGGCTGGCATCAAGATAGCCCACTGGCAATATGGGCATAGCGCGATGGTCGGCGCGATTTTTCACGAGAAGCCGCATGGGAATGTGGCATATGAGATTTTCTATCCCTCGGGGCCTTTCGCAGTGTTGCCGATGCTTGACGCTGAAGATGGGCGCCATCGTTCCGCAATTGTCTGGTCGGTCAGCGAGACGGATGGTGCGGCATATATGAAATTGTCGCCGCGCGGATATGCAGCCGAGCTTGAAAAATCTATGGGCGGCATATTGGGTGCGGTCGAGCTTGCAGCGCCTTTATCGTCGTACAAGCTTGGCTTCCATCACGCTGCCGCGATCACGGGAGAGCGGCTGGTTCTGATCGGCGATAGCGCGCATGGCATCCACCCGATAGCGGGTCAGGGCCTCAATCTGGGCCTTCGTGACGTTGCCGCGCTGACCGAAGTTCTGGTTGATGGTATGCGGCTGGGCCTCGACTTCGGAGATGCGCAACTTCTTGACCGCTATAGCCGTTGGCGCAGCATCGACACGCTCTTGGTGGCGGCTTCAACCGACGGACTGAACCGTCTTTTCTCCATCCCCGGCAAAACAGCATCTGCGGTTCGCCGTTTCGGAATGGGAATGGTTCAGCGCGCCGCCCCGGCCAAGGCTTTTTTCATGGCCGAGGCACGGGGGGAAAGCGGCGCGCTGCCCAAATTATTGCAAGGCGTTGCGGTTTAGTTTGTGGTTACAGGAACAACCCTGATTTCCACCCGGCGGTTGGCCGCACGGCCTGCTTCGTCAAGATTGCTGGCCTTGGGCTGGCTTTCACCATAGCCTTTGGTCGCAAGACGCGCCGACTGCACACCGCGCGAGGTAAGATAACCAGCAACAGCCGAAGCGCGGCGCTCTGACAGCGCCTGGTTATAGGCGTCGGACCCGGTCGAATCGGTATGACCCATGACATCGACATAGGTCTTTTCATATTGGGTCAGCGTACTGGCAACCTTGTCCAGTGTAGCCTGAAACGATGGCTGGACAGTGGAGCTGTCTACGCCGAACGTGATTCCCGATGGCATATCAAGCACCAGATTGTCGCCTTCGCGAATAACATCAACGCCGGTACCGGCCGTCTGCTCGCGCAGCTTCTTTTCCTGCTCGTCCATATAATAGCCAACACCCGCACCAGCGACAGCGCCAATTCCAGCACCAAGGATCTTCTCTGTCCGGTCGCGCTTGCCGCCAATCAGATCGCCGAGCAAATAACCGCCTACAGCGCCGCCAACGCCGCCAATGGCTGCCTTTGAAATCGTCTTTTTGCCTGTTTCCGGATCGGTGACGCAGGCACCAAGCGGCAGGATTGCAACAAGCAGTGCCGCAGAGATAATGTGGTTCTTTTTCATGATATTTCCCTCTTTATTTGCATTTAAGCATAACCATAACGAATCTGAACCGATTATGAGCCATCCCAGCTTTTACTATTGTCACTTTTTGTGTCGCGCCGATTAAGCGCGCCGACCGTTCAATATTCGGTGAGGCTGTTGCCAAAGGGTATGGCAACGCGATAAGGCGAAACCTACCCGATGCCACCACTTCATCCTTTCCCTTGGTTTGATGCCGCAACGATATTGGTGCTGATCGCTATCAATGGCGTGTTTGCGATGTCCGAACTCGCCATCGTTTCGGCGCGTACCGCTAAACTCAAAGCGATGGCCGATGACGGCAAGCGCGGTGCATCGGCCGCACTTCGACTGGCACGCGATCCGGGCAAGTTTCTCTCGACTGTGCAAATCGGCATCACGCTTATCGGTATCATTGCTGGCGCCTATTCGGGTTCGACATTGGGGCAACCGGTGGCCGAACGTCTGGAATTGCTTGGCATAAAGGATGACTGGGCGGACACGCTTGGTTTTAGCATCGTCATCAGTATCACGACCTACGCCTCATTGGTCGTCGGAGAATTGGTGCCTAAACAGTTTGCGCTTATTGCCCCCGAACGGATCGCTGTCATCATGGCAGGGCCGATGGAAATGCTGGCGCGGGTAACTGCTCCGATTGTCTGGTTGCTCGACAAATCGAGTGCTATCATATTTCGCGCGCTTGGCCTTCGCCGTGACAGCCGCGATGCTCTAACTGCCGAAGAACTGCGAATGGTGTTTGCCGAAGCCACCCATGCGGGGATTATCGAAGAACATGAACATAAGGTGATAGCGGGCGTTGTGCGACTGGCCGACCGCCCTGTGCGCGAAGTGAGGACCCCACGCACCGATGTTGATCGGATAGCCGCCGATGCCTCCGAAGACGATGTACGCGATGCCCTGCTACACTCGCTGCACACCCGCCTGCCTGTGACCGGCGACGATGGCGACGACATAATCGGCGTTGTCCAGTCACGCGATATAGTGGCAGCCCAAATAAGAGGCGAGCCGTTGGACATTCGTTCTTTGATGCGCCGGGCCGAAATCATACCCGATCAATTGGACGCAATGGACGCGTTGGAAATATTGCGGTCGTCTGATGTGCCGATGTTGTTGGTGCATGACGAATATGGTCATTTCGAGGGCATTGTAACGCCCAACGACCTGCTTGCGGCGATTGCCGGTGAGTTCGCTTCGGATCAGGCCCAAGGCAGCGCGCCGAACATCATCACGCTCGATGACGGGTCGATGCTGGTATCAGGTGCCATGTCCGCCGATGCCATGGCCGAAGCGCTTGATATCGATCTGCCCGATGACCGCGATTATGCGACCGCAGCTGGGCATGTGCTGCACATATTGCGTCACCTACCAGAAGAGGGCGAAGCGTTCACCGATCAAGGCTGGCGTTTTGAGGTTGTCGACATGGATGGCCGCAAAATCGATAAGCTGCGCGTGCGACTTGCAGAAAAAGCAAGCAGGACGCCCGCAGTTGAGGGCTTGTGATTGCACGGGCGCTTGATTAGGGCGTTGGCACAACAGCGGATTAGCAGGACATAAAGATGGCCGATTTCTTCCTTCCCAAAAACAGCAAGGTCCAGAAGGGCACGGTTCACGGCGCCAAGACCGACGGCAAAGTGAAGAAATTCAAGGTCTATCGCTACGACCCGGATAGCGGCGAGAATCCCCGTTATGACACATTCGAAGTCGATACCGACAATTGTGGTCCGATGGTGCTCGATGCGCTTATCAAGATGAAGGGGGAGCAGGATAGCTCGCTCACCTTCCGCCGTTCGTGCCGCGAGGGCATTTGCGGTTCTTGTTCGATGAATATCGACGGCAAGAATGGCCTCGCCTGCACCACCGCGATCGAGGATTGCAAATCCGAAGTCACGATTACTCCGTTGCCGCATATGGAAGTCATCAAGGACCTCGTTCCTGACTTCACCCATTTCTACGCGCAATATGCGTCGATCAAACCTTGGTTGCAGACAGTCACCCCTGAACCTTCAGGGAAGGAGCGGCTGCAGTCGCCTGAAGATCGCGCCAAACTTGACGGCCTTTACGAGTGCATCTTGTGCGCCTGTTGCTCGACGAGCTGCCCGTCTTACTGGTGGAACAGCGACAAGTTTTTGGGGCCCGCGATTCTTCTCCAAGCCTATCGCTGGCTGGCGGACAGCCGCGACGAGATGACCGGTGAGCGTCTGGATGAACTTGAAGATCCATTCCGCCTCTATCGCTGCCACACCATCATGAACTGCGCCAATGCCTGCCCGAAGGGATTGAACCCGGCGAAGGCGATTGCCGAGACCAAGAAGATGGTTGCCGAACGGCACATCTGATTTCGGGTCGACAGTTGGACACACCCGCATTCGACAGTAGCCCTGATCCGGACAATCCCGGCTGGCTGAACTGGC